>JAZFRU010000114.1:0-6459 GCA_036445815.1 Acidobacteriota bacterium
ATCGTTTCATCATGACAAGGATCAAGTATGTCTTCTGAAACAACCAAACTAACGCCGCTCGTGATCACGCTTATGGTCGGGGTCGTGATCTGGTTCAGCCCCGTACCTGCAGGTGTCGATGTCAAAGCCTGGCATCTTCTGGCCATCTTCGTGGCCACCGTTGTGGGCATCATCGCCAAGCCCCTTCCCATGGGCGCAGTGGCCATGCTGGGGATTACGATGACCGCGCTTACCGGCACTCTGACCATTACCGAGGCCTTGAGCGGCTTTGGAAACTACACCATCTGGCTGATCGTGATTGCTTTTTTCATCTCCCGTGGATTCATCAAGACCGGCCTAGGAGCCCGAATTGCCTATCTGTTCATGTCCGCCTTTGGGAAAAAGTCGCTGGGTCTGGCCTACAGCATGATCGCCACCGACCTGGTACTGGCTCCCGCCATTCCGAGCAATACGGCACGATCGGGCGGCGTCATCTTTCCCATCCTGAGATCCATCGCAAAATCGTACGGCAGCGAACCCGACGATGGAACAGCCCGCAGGATCGGCGCCTTTTTGATCAAGACTTCCTTTCAAGGCACGGTCATCACCAGTGCCATGTTTCTGACCGCTATGGCAGCCAACCCGATGGCTGCACAGATCGCTGGAGAGATGGGCATTGAGATCACCTGGGGCAGCTGGGCCCTGGCAGCAATCGTTCCAGGTCTGGCCAGCCTGGCCGTGGTGCCCTGGATTCTCTATAAACTCTACCCACCGGAAATCACGGAAACCCCGGCCGCTACCCAAATCGCTCGGGATCATCTCGAGGAAATGGGAAAATTGAAGCCGGAGGAATGGGTCATGTTAAGCACTTTCCTCCTGCTTCTGTTTCTGTGGATTTTCGGCCCCCAGCTCGGGATCAACGGCACCACGGCGGCGTTGGTCGGCCTGGCCGTCCTGCTGGTCAGCGGCGCGCTGAGCTGGAACGATATTCTTCAAGAAAAAGGAGCCTGGAATACCCTGGTGTGGTTCGCAGCCTTGGTGATGATGGCCACCTTCCTCAACAAGTTGGGATTGATTCCCTGGTTTGGTCAAACCATCGGGGAGGCGGTCCAGGGGGTCAGCTGGATCACGGCCTTTTTAGTTTTAAGTTTGGTCTACTTTTACAGTCACTATTTTTTTGCGAGCAACACGGCTCACGTGAGTTCCATGTATGGGGCCTTTCTGGCCGTTGCCATCGCTGTGGGGACGCCCCCGATGCTGGCGGCTTTGGTACTGGCCTTTTTCAGCAACCTGTTCAGCAGTATGACTCATTACGGAACGGGCCCGGCTCCGGTGCTGTTCGGATCCGGCTACGTGGAGATGGGCACCTGGTGGAAGCTGGGAGGGCTCATCAGCATCGTCAATATTGTGATCTGGCTGGGGATCGGCGGATTGTGGTGGAAAGTTCTGGGCATCTGGTAAGGGCCAGAACATCAGGGCACTGCGAAGTGGGTTGCCCGAGGGTCTTCATGCCTTTCATTGCCTCATTTCTACCGCCACGCCCCCCCCGGCCGCAAGTTCGAAATAGAAGCGGTCATGCAAACCGGATAAGATCACTTCGATGATCCCCCTGCGCGATGACAATCCCACCGAGATTTTTCCACTGGTGACGGTGGGCTTGATTCTGGTCAATATCCTCGTCTTTATTCACCAGATCTCCCTGGGACCGAGTGAAGGCAGCCTGTTCGTCTACCAGTTCGGTGCAATCCCAGCGGTCATCTTCGGTCACCAGGTTCTTCCTTCCGAGCTGGTCGCTATTCCAGCCACATTCAGCATTTTGACGAGTATGTTTCTCCACGGGGGGATCATGCATCTGGGCGGCAACATGCTCTACTTGTGGATCTTCGGCAACAACATCGAGGACGCCATGGGTCATGGGCGTTTTGTGGTGTTTTACCTGCTGACCGGCCTGGTGGCTTCGATGGCCCATTTTTTAACCGATGTCACCTCGGAAATCCCCACCATCGGGGCCAGCGGCGCGATCTCAGGAATCCTGGGGGCTTACCTGTTGTTGTACCCCCGGGCCCGGGTGCAGGTCCTGATACCGCTGGGCATCTTCTGGCCAGTGATGAAGATCCCGGCTGGATTCGTTCTGGGATTTTACTTCGTGCTCCAGTTGTTTCAGGGGACCGCAAGCTGGGGTCAGGGCGGGGGCGGTGTCGCCTGGTTCGCTCACATCGGAGGATTCCTGGCCGGGTTGATTCTGATCGCGTTCTTCAAGAAGCGAACGGTCCGTTTTTTCAACCCACCCCACCGCCGCACTCGCCGCATCAATCGGTGGAGTATCCGGTAGGCAACCGCCCTTGCAGCTTCGGATAGACCAGGCGCCCCTGCTCGATCCTTGCAAAGGCCGTCATCCGGTGCTCGATCAGGCCCTCTTCAGTGATATGCACCACAGGAATTTCTCTGAGACCCACCACGGCATCACAGATCAGTTGCCTGTGGCATCGGTGGGGGTCGGCTTCAGCACACATCAGGACAGAATTCGCTTCTGAGGAACTTTCGACCAGGGCATCCAGGGCCGTGTGAAACTCCTCCGTCATGGCATAGTCGGCATAGGCGCGAAATCCGGGACTTTCCCATCCGTCATTGGGAGAGTTTTGCAAATGGGACTTACGAAAGCCCCCGAGTGCCTTGAGGTGATGATAGAGGACGCCCATTTCTTCCAGAGCTCGACTCAGATTCTCCTGGCTGAAATGGGGAAACTTCCGTGAGGTCGGGTAAGACCGAACGTCTAGAAGCTGCTCGATGCCCTGCTCTTGAAGTAACCGAGCGAATGCCTCAAAGCTGCGAGTGGAGTGTCCAATGGTGAAGATCCGCACCGAGCCCATCGGAGGCTTACTAAAGAGAGGGCATCGCCTGCTTGGCGAGATAAGTGGAAGCGTAGCGGAACCCCACCAGTTGCTTATGATCCTCGTCCCAGAGGCGATAGCCAAGAGATTTCAGACTCGACATCAGAGTGATGGGTTTCACTTCCTGGAAAATCGGATGGGACTCGTGGCACTCCTGCAGGTAGTAGTTGGGAATTCTCGGGCTGAGATGGTGGATGTGGTGGAAACCAATGTTCCCACTGAACCATTGGAGAATGGCCGGCAACTTGTAAAAAGAAGATCCCTCAATGGCGTGTCGAAAATAACTCCATTCCTGGTGGCGCTCCCAGTAGGTGTCCTCGAACTGGTGCTGCACATAAAACAGCCACACCCCGGCCGAGCCCGTGAACATCAAAATAGGCAGTTGAATCATGAGGTAGGCCTTGATTCCGATGGTCAGGCTGACAACGCTCAAAAGCCCCAGCAGGGCCAGGTTGGTTCGAATCGTACTCCAACGGACCCGAGTGTTGTCGCCCGGTCGCCAATAACGGTAATAAACCAGGACAAAATAGAGCGGCACCACCCCGAAAAGAAAGACGGGATTTCGATAGATGCGGTACCAGGCCCGGTTCCAGCGCGACAGATCCAGATACTCCTGCACGGTCAGGGTCCACACGTCCCCATCACCTCGGTGATCCAGATCGCCAGCAGTGGCGTGATGTTTGGCATGCTGATGACTCCAGTAATAAGAGGGCATGAGGGTCATCAAACCGGCGATGAAGCCCACAGTTCGGTTGGCCTTCCTTGACTTGAAGAAGGCACCGTGGCCGCAATCGTGAAAGATGATAAAGCATCTGACCAGAAAACCCGCTGCGGGGATGGCCAGAACCAGAGTGATCCAGTAAGAGACCTCAAGGGTGAGGTACATCAAGTACAGCAACGCAAAGTACGGAAGGATCGTATTGGCGACTTGCCGCAGGCTGCGAACCAGGCAGGGGGACTCATACTTCTCGACGGCCCGGCGCCAAGAGGATCGACCTTCCTTAGATTCCATGTAGGGACTCACTGTGCAATCCTTTCCTATCTTGAGGTCTATCGCAGGGCGAAAGATACCAGCTGTTCATCAATATTGGAAGCGCTTTTTCAGTTACAGGCCGACCCAACACCAACCGGACCTCCTTAATCCGGCACCCAATCCCTTACATCACTCCAGTGATCGGTATAATGGGGCTGGGCCGTGTCGCAGGAGAAAGGTACAGAATCAGTGGCCACAGATTTCATCATCATCGGAGCAGGCATCGCCGGAATCCGTGCCGCTTTGGAGTTGGCGGCTCACGGCGAAGTCTTCGTGCTGACCAAATCTCGAACCGAGGAATCCAACACCGAGTACGCTCAAGGCGGAGTCGCGGTGGCCATGAGCGCCGATGACACCGTTGATCTTCACCTCCAGGATACTCTTGCTGCCGGAGCCGGTCTTTGCCTGGAATCCTCGGTCAGGACCCTGGTCGAAGAGGGCCCTGACCGGATTCGGGAACTGATCGAGTGGGGCACTGCCTTTGACCTCCAGGCCGGGGAACTGGCTTTCAGCCGCGAAGCGGCCCATTCACGCCATCGCATTCTCCACGCGAGGGGGGACTCCACCGGCCGCGAAATTCAGAGAACTCTCATTCAAGCGGTCCGAGAACTGCCTTCGGTTCACCTGCTCAGCCACTCCTTCGCTCAGGATCTCCTGGTGAAGGATGGAGTTTGCAGCGGTGTTCAATACCTGGACGAACCCAGCGGCGAGGTCCGTCAACTGGAAGGTCAGTCCGTTCTGCTGGCCACCGGCGGAATGGGCGTCCTGTACCCGACCACCACCAATCCCTCGATCGCCACGGGCGACGGCTGTGCACTGGCCTTTGGCGCGGGTGCCTCGGTTGCCGATATGGAGTTCGTCCAGTTTCATCCCACCGTTCTCAAGCTGGAAGGGGCCCCGCCCTTCCTGTTGTCGGAGGCACTTCGAGGTGAAGGTGCCTGTTTGAGAAATGCGCGAGGGGACCAATTCATGTCTCGCTATCATCCCCAGGGAGATCTGGCCACCCGCGACGTGGTATCACGTTCCATCCTGAGCGAGTGCCAGGAATCCGGGAGTGCCAGTGCCTTTCTCGATGCCACGGTCATCGATTCCACCCTGGTGGAAAAACGCTTTCCGTATATTTTTGAGACCTGTCTCAACTTCGGATTGGACATCCGTAAGGAGTTCATCCCCGTCTATCCCGCGGCCCACTACATGATGGGGGGCGTGTTGACGGATTGGGAAGGCCGAACGACCCTGCCAGGGCTCTTCGCCGCCGGGGAAACCGCTTCCAACGGAGTTCACGGGGCCAATCGGCTGGCCAGCAACTCGCTGCTGGAAGGTCTGGTTTTCGGAGCTCGGACGGGAAGGTCGATGGCGCAGGGTAGGACTCCCTGCAAACCGCTACAGTCTCAGCCCCTGGAGACTTCCCCGTGGCCAGGGGCCATCAGCAACAGCGACAACGACAGTGCGGGCACCGATCCCGAATTGCGAGAACGAATTCAGCGGATGGCCGATCAACAGGTTGGAGTGATCCGGAACAGCGAACAGCTCCAGCAGACCGTGCAGCAGTTACAGCAGATTCCTTCCGGGGAAGGCCACCTGCGCCAGGAACAGGAGACCCGCCATCTTTTCACCAATCTACGCCTGATCGCCGGGATGGCCCTGCTCCGTGAGGAAAGCCGGGGAGCCCATTTTCGCAGTGATTACCCGGCTCGAGATGACCAGCAGTGGCAACGGCGCATCACGGCCCAGCTTGATGTCGAACGGGATCAAATGCACTATGCGACGATCCCGGTGGACGGTGCTCCCGAAACCACCGGAAGCCCCTCAGGACAGGCATAACCGGCCCTCACTCCATGGGCCGCATCACCTTCTCAGAATTATTCCCGGGACTGTTGACCAGGGTGGAGATGGGATAAGCCTCCAGATCATCCAGAGGGTACGGCTCCAACATTTTCTGAGCCTCTGTGATGTCGATCTCCTGCAACCAGCGGGCCTCATTCTCACGGCTGAGAATGACCGGCATTCTCCGGTGCAAGGGCTTCATCAGTGGATTGGGATCGGTGGTGATGATGGTGAAAGATCGCAAAGACTCTCCATCAGGAGTTCTCCATTCATCCCAGAGGCCGGCCAAGGCAAAAGGCTCTCCGGATTTCATGGTGATTCGATAAGGAATCTTTTTCTCCGACGTTCCCTTCCACTCATAAAAACCATCCGCTAAAACCAGACAACGACGTTGCCTGAACGGGCTTCTAAAGGACGGCTTCTGCAACAACGTTTCAGCTCGGGCATTGATCATCTTGTTACCCAGTTTCTCTTCTCTGGCCCAGCCGGGTATCAAACCCCATCGGCAGAGGTTGATGGCAGCAGGATCTCTATTGAGAATCACCGGCAGGTTCTGAGTGGGAGCCGCATTGTAGTTGGGCTTTAAATCTTCACAGCGAAGCACCTTGAACCTGACCTTCAAGATGTCGGTGGGGGTGCTGATTGAAAATCTTCCACACATGATTGGTCTTCCAGGCCCGATGACTCCATTGAATCCCGAAGCCCTATGATGCATCAATTCTCCACTGT
>JAZFRU010000115.1:0-5588 GCA_036445815.1 Acidobacteriota bacterium
GCTGCATCTGGGATTGACAGAAGCTGGAATGGGAACTCGGGGCGTGGTCGTGAGTGCCGCCGCTCTTTCGCCCCTGCTTCAGGAGGGAATCGGGGATACGATTCGCGTCAGTTTGACGCCCGCACCGGGAGGAGACCGGACCGAGGAAGTGTCGGTGGCCCAGCAAATCCTTCAGTCATTGCAGATTCGCAGCTTCACTCCCCAGGTCAGTGCCTGTCCTGGTTGTGGACGAACCACCAGTACCTACTTTCAGGAATTGGCGGAAGACATTGAACAACATGTGACGGCCAAGATGAATCAGTGGAAAACCACTCATCCCGGTGTCGAAGATCTCAAGGTGGCAGTGATGGGGTGTATCGTCAATGGTCCAGGTGAATCCAAGCACGCCGATATCGGGATATCGTTGCCAGGTACGGGGGAGGATCCGAAGGCCCCGGTTTATGTAGACGGCAGACACCTGAAAACTCTCAAGGGGGCCCAGATCGCCGAGGACTTTCTGATAATACTGGAAGAGTACGTGAGTGAAAGGTATGCTCAGGGACCCGTCGTCAGCGACGGTGATTAGAAGATGAGGCTGACCTCCTGACCTGCTGATCCGTTGGAACGTGAATCATGAAACGTGAAACGCACAGACGATGATCGAAGCTGAGAACCTGACCAAGCATTACGGATCGTACACGGCCATTGATGATGTGAGTTTCCAGGTCTCACAGGGTGAAATCCTGGGACTTTTAGGTCCCAACGGCGCGGGTAAGACCACCACCATGCGCATCCTGGCAGGATTTTTTCCCGCCTCCGAGGGCAAAGCGATGGTGGCGGGTTTTGATGTATTCGAGCAGCCTCTGGAGGTGAAGCGACGGGTCGGTTATCTGCCCGAGAACCCGCCCCTTTACGGAGAGATGTCCGTCGACACCTATCTTCGGTTTGTCGCCACCATCAAGGGGACGGCCGGGAGTCAACTGCGATCGCGCTTGAGCCAGGCGAAGGATCGTTGCGGTCTGGGGGATGAGGGGGGGCGTCTCATCAAGCATCTCTCCAAAGGGTATCGTCAGCGAGTGGGATTGGCTCAGGCCCTCATTCATGAACCTGAGATTCTGATTTTAGATGAGCCTACCGTGGGGCTTGACCCAAATCAGATCATCGAGGTCCGAGAACTCATCAAAAATCTGGCCGGTGATCACACCGTTATTCTTTCCACCCACATTCTTCCCGAGGTCAGCATGATCTGTGAACGAGTGATCATTCTCAATCATGGGAAGATCATAGCCGTGGATTCCCCCCAGAATCTCACGACTCGCCTGGGTGGAGGACAGTCGATTCAGCTGGAAGTCGCGGGGCGGGCGGAAGAACTTCCCGCATTGCTTGAGACCTTACCCCAGGTCACGAGTGTCTCGGTTGAAAGAGTGGAGGGCACTCATCAATCCGTTTCCGTGGAGACGCAGGGATCTGATGACATTCGACATGTCATCGCCCGCAAGGTCATCGATGCAGGATTGGACCTGTTTCAGTTGAGTGCACAGCGCATGACTCTCGAAGATGTATTCGTGGAGTTGACCACAGAAGAAAATGAAGTCGAAGAGGAGGAACCGGTTTGAGAAGCTATCGAGCGATTGTTCAAAAGGAGCTGCACGCTCTTTTTGTGAGTCCCATTGCCTATGTCGTTCTGGCGGTATTTTTCCTGGTGACGGGGTTTTATTTCTTCTTCTATCTGACCGGAGTGCTGGATTACCTCATGCAGCAGGGCCTGCAAGCCCAGCAGTTTGGCGGTAACCCGCCCCCCTTTGATGCCCCTGGAATCGTGATGCAGGGGTTTTTTGGGATTGTGAGTTTTGTGCTGCTGCTGTTGCTGCCCATGGTCACGATGGGCAGTTTTTCAGAAGAGAAAAAGAGTGGCACTATCGAGCTGCTTTTGACCTCTCCGGTGACCCACCTGCAGGTGATTCTGGGCAAGTTCACCGCCTTTATGCTGTTTCTCTTTGTGATGCTGACTCCCACCATCCTGAACACCGTGCTCCTTTATGTCTTCAGCGATCCTTTACCGCCCCTGGCTCCCATGCTGCTGGGTTATCTGGGAGCCTTTCTCCTGGGAGGTTCCCTGTTGGCGTTTGGTCTCTTCTTTTCTTCGCTGACCGAAAATCAAATTGTTGCCGTGGTGGTGACGTTTTGCGTGTTCATGATTCTCTGGGTGATTGACTTCGCGGCCGGGACGGCCAGTACCCTCACCAACGAAACGCTTCGCTATCTTTCGGTGTTGAAGCATTATGAAGATTTCACCAGGGGTATCCTGGATACCCAGCATCTGGTTTTTTACTTCTCTTTGATCTTTCTGGGTCTGTTCCTGACCTCCGTTTCACTCGATTCCCTAAGGTGGAGGCAGTAGGTGTTCCAAAAGGTTGTTGACCAGTTCGCCTACCTGAGCTCGATCGCTCTTCTGGGAGCCCTGGTCCGTTACACGGTGAGCGGCTGGGATCTGACGGCTCAGACGCTTTTGTACGGGGGGCTGGGATTGATGGCGGTCTATCTGATCGTCCATCGGGCGGGTATTCAGACTGCCCTGAGAACTCGAGCGGCTCGCTACGGAGGCATGGCAGGAGCCACGGGGCTGTTGGTGTTGGGAATTCTGGTCCTCGCCAATTTTCTGAGCGTTCGTCACAACCGCCGCATCGACCTCACCGAAAATCAACTCTACTCCCTTTCCGAGCAGAGCCTGAAGGTGATCGACAGTCTCCCGGGAGACATTCAGATCATCGGCTTTTTCGGAGGGGATTCCGGACGTCTTCGATTTGAGGACCTCGTGAGGCAGTACCGATCCCCGAGAATCGAGTTCCAGGTGGTGAATCCGAGAAACGAACCCGGGTTGGCCGCTCAGTACGGGATAACTCGTGAGGGGCAGGTGGCGATCGTCAGCGGGGATGAGCAGGTACTGGTAGACGACCTGAGTGAGGAGAAGATCACCAACGCCATCATCAAGATCACCCGTGATGAAGAGAAGGTCGTGTACTTTCTCCAGGGGCACGGTGAGCGTGATATCCAAGACGGGACAGGAGCGGGGCTTTCCCTGGCCCGTCAAGAGGTGGAGAATCAGAACTATCGGGTTGAGAGTTACAACCTGGCCCAGCAGAGCCGGCTCCCGGAGGATGCCACGATCATGGTATCGGCCGGCCCTCGTGTGGATTTTCTTTCCGCCGAGATCACCTTGTTGAAGAGCTATCTGGCCATGGGAGGAAAGCTGTTGCTTCTGGTGGATCCTCAGACCGACCTCGATTTGGGAGACTTTTTGGCCGAGTACGGCTTGGGTCTGGCCAATCAGGTGCTCATCGATGCCAGTTTTAGAGGCCAGCTTCTGGGTGCCGCGGCTCCGGTTGTGGCCGACTATGCCGATCATCCCATGACACGAGAATTGAGCGGATCCAATACATTTTTCCCCGGCAGCCAGCACATTCAGATCTCCACCAGCCCTCTTGAATATCGAATTACCGAACTTCTTTCGACCTCAGCCGCCAGCTGGGCTGAAGTGGATTTCCAAGGGGAAGATGTTGCCTTTGATCCGGGTAAGGATACGGAGGGGCCACTTCCCCTGGCAGCAGTCGCCACTCGAACCGTGGATGTGAAGGAAGATCCGACTGTCGAGGTTGAGGGGAACCCGGCCGCTTCCGAAAACGTGGAGTCCCGCCTGGTGCTCTTTGGGGATTCCGATTTCGCCAGCAATGCCTATTTCAACGAAATCGCCAACGGGGATCTGTTCCTGATGACTGTGGGGTGGTTAGCGGAAGAGGACGACCTGCTTGCCATTCGTCCCAAGGACCCGGAGAACCGGCGTATCAACGTGACGCTGGGGCAGTCCAGAATGATCTTCTGGGCTTCAGTGATTCTCTTTCCTCTGGCCACGTTAATTCTGGGCACCGCCATCTGGCTGAGAAGGAAATAATGTAGCGGCCGCTCTGTGAGCGGCCTTTGGTAGGGGGCACCGGCCGTGTGCTCTTCGGTCAGAAGGAAGAGCCTGCAAAGCCTATGAAAAAACTCGTATCGCTTTTTGCCATCTTCCTTGCTCTCACTGCTTTCGTCTATTTTTATGAGATACAGGGTGAAGTAAAGAGGGAAGAGGTCCGCCAGTTTGAAGAGAGCCTGCTGCGACTCAAGCAGGATGAGATCACGGGGGTTGAGATCTCACCTTTTCAGAATGAAGACATCGCCCTGAGCCGGGAAGAGAACCGGTGGATGATTGAGCGGCCGATCCGGAGCCTGGCCGATGCAGGGACGGTCAGTGCCTTGTTGCGAGATCTGGCATCCGCCTCACGGGAACCCATTGATTCGACTGCCGAATTGGACCTGAGAAAGTACGGATTGGATGAACCGCGTATTCGTGTGCTACTCGAAGCGGGCCCGGAGCAAAAAACCTTGTTGATCGGAAATGACGACTTTTCCGGCAACAGCATGTACGTTCATCTGGAGGGAGGTTCCACCGTTTTCCTTACCTCCAGAAACCTTTCCGCGTCCCTGGACAAGGAATTGTTCGAATGGCGAGACAAGAAGATTCTGGCCTTTGATCGGCCGCAGGTTCAGGCCATTGAACTGAACAACGACGAGGGCACAATTCGCTTGAAACGTTACGATGAGGAGTGGTTCATGGAGTCTCCTCTGCAGGAACGTGCTGATCAGGGCAAGGTCACGGGGCTGTTGTCGACCGTGGAGTTTGCCGAGGTTCAGGAGTTCGTTGACGACGACCCGGAAGAACTCGAATCCTACGGTCTGGTGTCGGCACGAGCAACTCTGCGCATTCAGTCGGGCAACTCGCAGGTATGGAAGGCCCTGGAACTCGGTCAGGAGCGTGGAGAATACTCTCTGGTCCGCAATTCCGAGTGGCCCTTTGTCTTCACCGTCAATCCGGAAGTGTCCGACCGGCTCAATCAGAGGGTCTGGGATTTTCGAGACAAAAGCGTGGTCGATGTGGATCAGGCCGAGGTCACTCAGGTCCTGTTTCGTCGGGACAACGATGAGGTGATCAGTCTGAAGTACCACGAGTATACCTGGATCCTTGAGCAACCCGAATCCCACAAGGACCGGGAAGCGCAGGCCTATCAGTTCTGGTACCCCATCACCGATATTGCCTTTCAGTCCATTGATGACAGCCAATCGGTTGATGCCAGCCTGTCACAACCCGATGTACAGATGGTTGTCGTCTTCAAGGACGGAACGGAGCGCAACTTCGACTTTGTCCAGGCTGGAGACCGGTATCTGGCGCGTAAGGTGGATTCGGGGCGGCAGGGAACTATTTCTCAGTCCGATTTTGAAAAGCTCCTCTTCAAGGTCGAGGATATCGTGACAGAAGCGCCCTGAGCGGCCTCGCTCCTGGGAGCGGCCTCGCTGTCGCTCGCCTGCTAAAGAGCGGGCTCGCTGACGCTCGCCCGCGTTTCACGTTTCAGGTTTAACGTTTAACGAACAGAAGAGTAGGCAGTCTGAGAATTCCCCTCCCATACTCCGGTCCCGCGTTAAACGTTAAACATGAAACAAGAAACGTCAACAGCACTGGTCATTGACCAGTGGGAGGGTTTACTCGTTTGATACCCATCAAAGGATATGCCCGTGAC
>JAZFRU010000116.1:0-5046 GCA_036445815.1 Acidobacteriota bacterium
TTTTGATCAGAAAAGGAGACTCGATTATGGAAGGTCCTATCAGTGAAGTCGCCTTCACTCCTCAAGTCAAGGCAGCGCAGGAGAAACGGGGCTCACGAGCCTCTTACGCCAGGATGGAACAGCGAGGAGACTCGGGACCCTGGCACGATTGGGTGACGCCCGAGCTGGCGGAATTTGTTGGTGAGCAGGACTCTCTTTATCTGGGAACCTCAAGCTCGGACGGCCAACCCTACATCCAGTACCGAGGAGGTCCCAAAGGCTTTATCAAGGTCCTGGATGAACACACCCTCGCCTTTGCCGATTTTGCGGGGAATGCTCAGTATATTTCACTGGGGAACCTGAGCGAAAACAACCAGGCGTTCATCTTTCTGATGGATTATCCGAATCGCCGCCGGATTAAAATCTGGGGGACCGCCGAATTTGTGGAAGATGATCCGGATCGGTTGGCAAGCCTGGTCAATGCGGATTACGCGGCGCGCCCCGAACGTCTGTTGCGCTTCCACGTGAAGGCCTGGAGTCCCAACTGTCCTCAACACATCAAACAACGCTTCACGTTCGAAGAAATGGCTCCGAAGATCGAAAAACTTCAGGAGTGTATTACGAATCTGGAAGAAACCAATACTGCCCTGAGGAAACAGCTTGGTGAGGTGGCTCGTGAGCTGGCCGCCAAAGATCCCGGCTCACAACTGATCACCTCACTTTTAACCGAGACTCCAGCTGGCGAGAAGGGCTGTGGAATAGACTGAGCCTGGAGCGTTTCTCCGGCCCTGGCTTTTCTCGGGCGGTGTTCAACTTGGGCCAAAGGTTGCTCCTGGCGAAACACCCGTCGTAAACGATTAAATCTGGGGTTCCTCCAGGGTCTCTGAAAAGAGTACGGTGAATCCACCTGAAGCGAAGCGGGCAAAATCCCGGGCCATGGATTGTCCTGCTTCGGAGTTCAACCCGGCCTGCATCGCTTCCTCGGAAGGGAATTCCAATTCGGTGATGAGTTGATAGGGTGAATCTCCCTTGGCCGCGCCTGCAATCCGGTTCACCGTGACTCGCTCAACTCCTGGAATGTCAGAGAGCAGGGGGTGGTGGTGGTCGGTGAAGTAGGCGTCAAATGCCGTTCGATCCTTCGGTTTTCCAAAAAGAACGATTAATTTCACCACTATTTCACCCCCTGTGCTCTGACATCTGAGATCAGAGCCGGTCTCAGGCACGCACAACGGTCGATTGGATGTCGTTCTTCTCGGACATCATGCCGTGGACAGGAGAATAGGCAACCAGCCTCTTGATCTCCTGGAGCTGTTCATCGGTGAGATCTCCCTTGACCTTCACTTCGCAGCGGATGTTCGGAATACAGGAGGTATGAGCCTCGGGCCCCTTGAGTTCAAACAGGACACTGGGGTCCACATCGGCGCTCACCGTGACTTCCATGTCCTCCAGGTTGATTCCGTGGCGAGCCGCATTCAGGCCGATACTGTTGCACAGGCAGGCTCCTACGGCTCCAAGAGCCATTTCAACGGGTTCGGCGCGATCCGTCGGACCCACGGCGCCCATCGTTTCTTCGACTTCTTTCCAGGCTCCGTACTGGATGGTGTAGTGGCGAGTCTCCCGATCAATTTCCTGGTCTCCAAGCCGAAAGGGACCGATGTGAGTGGTGTTTCGACCGGTATGTCCTTCCCAGACCGAGCGGGATCTCAATCCCAGGGTTATCGGGTTGTCCTCAAGTGCTTTGCGGAACGCCTCCAGCTTATCCAGGTCCATTCCGGCGACAATGTTTTCACTCATGTCTGATTCCTCCAGGGTTAAGGGTGCTTTTTATGTGTTCAATCACTTCGATAAAAGTAACGCGACTGCTAATAAACCTGAAAGGAAGACGCTCCGCAACTGGAATTTGTCGGAAAATAAACAATAACTGGGATTGCCCCCTGGCGGAGGGAGCGACAGGAGTTTTCAGATCAGGACTGAAACGGGTGCCGCCAGGTGCATATTGAGTCTGAGGCCGGTTGGGTCAGCCATCACCTGAACTTTCAACTCCACGAAGTCTCTGTGCCTTTACAAAGAAGTGGCAATCTCGGAGCCAGGGAAGTTGCTGACCCACTCATACCATTCCGTGAAGTAGCCGTCAGCCGCCTCCAGCTTCGACTGGCTTGCTGCCCCTTCCACGGCGTTCCCAAACTCGTCCCAGACACCTCCCTGTTCGTCCCCGATCCGGAAGGGGATTTCTCTGATCACACTATAGCTTTTATCGATCTGCCCCCCCTGCAATCGAAAAGCAGCGACTCCAAACTGGCCAATCTTCTTGAGTAGGTAGGTGTCGTTCTCGAACTCGTATTTCACCGGTTCTTTCTTGCTGTCCAGAAGGTCCAGGGGGAAAGCAATTGATTTATCACTCTCTGAATCGGCGATTCCGAAAACAAGCTTGTTCCGGATAAGCCGGGTGTCCGACATATTGGCAACCTGTTGAAACACATCGGGAAGGAATTCGTGTCCTATCGTGTTCTGTTCGCCTCGCCCGTGTTCTCTCTGTTCCATGAATACTCGATTGGCATAGGCCACTTCCGTTTCCGGGTATCGTTTGACCCAGTCGCTCCAGGGTTCAACAATCAGAGGTGTGCGCCCCAGGCGAGACGGATGTAACTTTCCTTCTATGGTTCGACCGCTAAAGGGGGACCATACGGTCTGAGTCTGGTAATCGTAGACGCTGAAGGTTCCCCGGGCAATACCATGTATCTGAAAGGTCAGGGATTTGTTTTCGAACGTGTCGATGACCGGACTGAAGGCTGAAGCTCCGCTGCAGATTTCACAGTAAGCCAACATCACGGGTGAGTCATGTATGGTGTCGTTCACCACGTGATAGGCCACCAGAAGCCAGAGGGGATAGGCCCGAGGGTGTCCGTTGACGACAACTCCGGCAATGAAATCATCCTGCTTCATGTGGTCTGCGGCATCAACCTTGACAACTCCGGGGTTGTTCAGAGGGAGGAAAATAAATCTGGCGCCTCCGAGGGCCAGAGACTCGGCACTGGAGCGCCAGTCCGAGACTTCCTGTCCTTCCTCCGTAATCTCAACCTCTGAGGAGGGCCAGTAGACTCCGAGCACAACCCCGACAATGAGTACGACTAAAAGAATGAGAAACCGGGAAAAAAGAGATTTGCTTCCAACCATTACAATCTAACCCCTTCCTTGGGTGTCGGTAGACCGGCCCGCCAGAAGAATGTGTGGGCACTGAAAGGATCTGCCTTGACGTGAATTCTTCCAGAATCGTGTCCCATCTTCAAGGATTACCTCCCGGGAGCCAGCCTCGACTCCCGGGTTCAGGAAAAATTCATCTCTACTGTCTAAAATATAAGTTTCAAAGCGAACTGGATCTGCCGTGAAGTTGTAGTCGTTCTCCGGATTCTCCCAGCCCCGCCATTACGGATCACATCCCCGCTGCCGGTCTGCCGAAACAAACCAGAAGAAGGTTCGGCAAAGTTAGAGCGATTGAAGACATTGAAGAATTCCGCCCGAAATTGCAGCCCCACTCCTTCTTGAATGGCGGTTTCCTTGATGAGCGAAAAATCGACGTTGGCCACTCCTGGAATCCTCAAGGTGTTGCGTCCCAGATTTCCGTAAAAGCCGTCCGGACCGGGAATGAACTGGAGAGGATCGAAATAAAGATCCGGTCCTCCCAGAACCGGATTGTTATCCCCTCCCGGGGCCAGGTCTGGACGATTGTCTCCACCTCTGCTGCCCAGGGAAGCTCCACTGAGACAACGGCAGGCGTCATAGCCGGAGGTCAGCGTCAAGGGAACTCCGGAGGCCACGGTCATGATCCCTCCCAGCTGCCAGCCGCCCAGCAGATGTCCGGCGGGGCCGGACAGTCCTTGTCCTGGAAGATCAAACGTATAGTTGATGGACAGATTATGCTGGACGTCATGGTCCGACAGCGAACGGTCCTGGGCGGTATCGAGAGGATTGAGTTGATTGACCGCGTTTTGGCTCTCCCCGATGTTGCGAACCTGTTTGGAGCTGGTATCGATGGATTTCCCCCAGGTGTAGGTTCCCTGGACCTGGAAGTTGGAGGAAAATCGTTTGTTGAGAGAGAGCTGTAGAGAACTGTAATAGGAATCCGCGCCACCACTTCGGGCCACGATGGCACCCACGTTGGGGTTGTGGGGAGTCAAACCTGGAGGGAAGAAGAATCTTCCGGAACGTTCTGGATCAGGGCTCAACTCCGGGACCGGATCGGGCTGATTGGCCTGGTAGACCCGCATCAGATCAACGCCTCTGGCACCCACGTATCCCACGGTCAGAGTGGTGTCCTGTAAAACTTCGCGCTGGACATTCAGGTTCCACTGCATCCGGTAAGGCTGTCCGACATTGAAATCGGTGGACTCCAGGGCGGGTGCTCCACCCCGGGCGGTTGCGGCCAGATCGTCGAAATTAAAGGGAAACTGGACACCCTGCTCGTTACCCTGGGGAAATGAAAAGACTGCATCGATGACGGCAAACGGAGGGTTGCTGGTGGCGGTAATGATGTCCATCTCAAACATCTGGATGTTGTAGAAGATGCCGAATCCGGCTCGAACCGCCGTCTTGCCGTCTCCGAAGGGATCCCATGCCAGCCCCACCCGAGGAGCCCAATTGCTTTTGGTGGGATTATTGAAAAAGGGATCTCCCACGGTGAGCTGGGTATCGTTTCGGAAGTCGCGTAAATTGGAGACCTTCCCGTTGACTTCGGTGTGATTGGACTGGGGTTCGTACCGCAGACCCAGGTTGAGGGTCAGGTTTGAAGTCAGCTGAAAATCGTCCTGGGCGAAGAACCCGAACACCGTTGTGCGCAAGCCACGTCTCAGGTCTGAACCAGGACGGATGAACTGCATGATAAAGGCATTCCCCCGGAGGAACTCAGGGATATTGTTGAAGATGATACTTCCGTACAAGCGCTGAGGTGCAATGACATTCCCCTGGGCCCGCTTGATATTGACGCCGAATTTAAGGGAATGATTTCCTTTTAGATAGGAAAGGGTGTCGGAGTACTCGAAGAGATTGAAGGCAAAAAGGCGGGGCAGAATG
>JAZFRU010000117.1:0-19149 GCA_036445815.1 Acidobacteriota bacterium
CCCTCGGGGATTTCCAGGGGTTTTTCACCTTCGGCCCGAAGCACGGTTTCTTGGGTTAAATCGTAAACCGGAGTCCCTCGAGTCAAGATCACCCCGGCGGCGAGAACCGCTCCCCGCCTCACGATGGTCCCTTCATAGATGCCGCAGTTGCCGCCCACCAGAACCTGATCTTCGACAATGACGGGCAAGGCTCCGACTGGTTCCAGCACTCCCCCAATCTGGGCGGCCGCACTCAGGTGGACTCGTTTTCCAATCTGTGCGCACGATCCCACCAGGGCGTGAGAGTCAACCATGGTTCCTTCATCCACATAGGCCCCTACGTTGATATACATGGGTGGCATACAGGTGACTCCGGAGGCGACATAGACCCCACGGCGAATGGAGGAACCACCTGGTACCAGGCGAACGCCGGAGTCGAGGCCCAGGGACTTGAGAGGATAAGTGTCCTTGTCGAAATAGCGAAAATTCTTGTCGAGGGACTGATCGGTCAGGGACCCCATTCGGAACCCCACCAGGATTCCCTGTTTGACCCAGGTGTTGACCTGCCAGTGATCCCCCACTTTCTCTGCGGCCCGAATTTCTCCACTGTCCAGTTGGTCCAGGAAGGAGTCCAGAGTCTTTCGGTTCTCCGAGTTGAAGGCGTCCTGTTGATAGAGGCTTTGGATGGTTTCTTGGATAGACATAATTAGAGAAGACCCAGTTTTTCCAGTTCCTGATCCATGGTCCGCTTGTTTTCTTCTTTCATGGGACACAAGGGCAGCCGATAGACTTCTTCCAGTTTTCCCATCCGTGACAAGGCGTACTTGACGGGGATGGGACTGGTCTCGACAAAATTGAGTTCCATCAGGTTCAGGTATCGGTAGTGAAGCTTGCGTGCCTGTTCCAGCTCTCCGCGCCGACCCAGTTCGACGATCTGAGTCATCTCGGCAGGAATGAGATTGCTGGCCACAGAAATCAGACCGTCCGCGCCCATGGCCAACATGGGAAGCGTCATGCTGTCATCGCCGGAGAGAACCAGAAAATCGGAAGGTCTCCCGTCCAGAATTCGCATGATCTGCACCAGGTCTCCACTGGCCTCCTTGGTGCCCAGGATGTTGTTCATTCGGGCCAGCTTCAAGGTGGTTTCGGCGGTGATGTTGGTGACGGTTCGTCCCGGTACGTTGTAGAGGATGACTGGTATGCCGATCGATTCGGCGATTTTTCCGAAATGAAGCAGGAGTCCTTCCTGGGTGGGCTTGTTGTAGTAAGGCGTGACGGCCAGTAGAGCGTCTGCCCCCAACTGCTCGGCCCTCTGAGCCAGATGAACGGCATATTGGGTGTTGTTGGTTCCCGCTCCCGCAAGGACCGGGACCGCTCCGGAGGCCGTTTCAACACAGGTGCGAATGACGTCGCAATACTCCTCCTCCTTCATGGTCACGCTTTCTCCCGTGGTCCCCATCGGAACCAGGAAGTTGATTCCTGAATCGATTTGCCACTGGATGAAACTGCGGTAGGTTTCCAGGTCGGGGTCACCGTTCGATTTTAAGGGGGTCACCAGGGCTGTTCCGCAACCGGTCAAGTCAATCATTTTTCATCCCCGAAAAGAACATCTTCAAAGTTGTGGAAACCACTTTTCCCATGGATCCACTGGGCCGCAAACAGGGCTCCTCGCGAGAACCCTTCCCGACTTCGTGCCTGGTGTTCGAGGGTCAGCGTATCGAAGGGGGAATCGAATCCCACCACGTGATTCCCAGGAATCGAACCGGCCCGTGTACTGGAAGTGGGAATCTCGGAGTCGTAAGACTCCTGGAGAATCTCTTTGAGACTCAGGGCCGTGCCTGAGGGCGCATCCACCTTCTGATCATGATGGGCCTCGTGAATAAAGGGAGAATAGGCCTCCCACCGGGAAAGCAGTTTGCCAGCCTGCCGGGTGAGATGAAAAAGGGCCAGCACGCCCATGCTGTAGTTGCTGGAATAAATGCAGGCACCCTTGCCTTCCATCACGATCTGGCGAACGGTCTCCAGCTGGTCATTCCAGCCCGTCGTCCCCTCGATGATGGGGAGGCCGGCATCGACGGCATTTCTGATGTTCGAGACCACCGATCCGGCCACCGAAAAGTCGATGACCACGTCTGAGTTCTTCACCCAGTCCCCCGAAAACCCCGCCTCACCCGGAGCGTCGTCAATGTCGATGGTGTGGATGATCTCGTGACCCAGACCGGGGCTGATTTCCTCGATCATCCTGCCCATTTTCCCGTAACCGATCAGTGTGATCCGCATCGTTGTGTTCTATCTCGCAATCAACCCGTTCTCGACGGCCAGCTCGGCGTTCAAAATAGAGGCTCCGGCCGCTCCCCGAATGGTATTGTGTCCCAGCACGACGTACTTCAGGTCCAACAACGGACAGGGACGAACCCGTCCCACCAGAGCACTCATTCCACCATATTTTTCAACGTCTCGCCGCGGCTGAGGTCGGTTTTCCTCGTGAACCACCACCACCGGCTGTCGAGGTGCCGAGGGAAGGCCCTGGACCTTCTCCGGTCCGCGGAACTCCTCCCAGCAGCGAATCACCTCTTCCACCGACGCTTTCTTCTTCAAGCTGAGTGAGACACATTCCAGATGGCCTTCTTCCACGGGCACTCGGTTGGCATGCGAACTCACGGTGAAGTCGGCAGGGTGAAAGCCGTTTTCCCCCAGGGTTCCCAGAATCTTCTGGGGCTCCGTTTCGATCTTGTCTTCCTCTCCGGAGATAAAGGGAACCACGTTACTCAAGATATCCATGGACGGTACCCCGGGATAACCGGCTCCCGAGATGGCCTGGAAGGTCACGACATGGACACGCTCCAGCTCGAACCTCTGGTGAAGCGGCCCCAGGGAGAGAGCCAGGACGATGGCCGAACAATTGGCGTTGGTGACGATGGCACCTGTCCAGCCCCGATTCTTCTGCTGTTGAGAGACGACTTCGAGGTGTTCCCCATTCAACTCCGTGATGAGTAGAGGAACATCGGGATCCATACGGTGATTTTTGGCGTTGGAAAAAACCCAACAGCCTGCCCGGGCGAACGTTTCTTCGACTTCACCCGCCACCGAGGAGTCCAAGCCCGAGAAAGCAATTTGACAGTCGAGGTCGGGCCTGCATTCCTTCACGATCATGCCTCGGACCGATTCGGGCATCGGGCGAGGCTGCATCCAGTTGACCGCATCCTGATAGGGTTTTCCGGAGGATCGATGGGAAGCAGCCAATTCCCGAATCTCAAACCAGGGGTGATCGGCCAGCAGCAGAATAAACTTCTGTCCGACCGCACCCGTGGCCCCTAATATGCCTACCGCTATCTTTGCCAAGAATCTGGGTTCCTTTCGTCTCAATTTCGAGCCACCGTGCCGGCTGAGCAAACCTGCTAAGTCGCTGCGAGCTAGCACCATAGCACGGAAATGTTGACCGTTGTCAAGGGCTACCGCGCAAGTCGGTGTGGTGAAACTGGACTCAAGGAAAAAAAAGGAGGGACGGGAAAAAAAAGTGTCCCAAGAGATGTCCGCTGTAAGCCGATCCTGATGGCTTGAGAAGCTCTCTCCCCTGGCCTCGTTAAAAACCAGTTTCTCTTCCTCTCAAGTGGACGTTCCCGCCTCTTGAGCCCTCGGCTGTTCTCCGAAGAGACCAACCAACGACCCAGAAACCGGTTCACCCTTCTCGTCTTGAGTTTTCTCTTGCGAGAATCGCCTCAAGGCGAAAGTTCCCAGCCTGCGTCCGCGCCGATTCTTGCTCCCGACCTCCCGAGGGAAATCGGTTTTCCTTCCGGCTCGTTTCCGCCTCCTTCTGTCTTACCGAAGTAAACCAGCTTTCGGCTTCTCCCGTTGCCCGCTGCGTCGCGCTTCCGACCGAAGCCTGAATCGCAAATCCCTCGAACTCAGGGTCGCCGCCTCAGGGTTTCGGCTCGTTGCTTTTACCCCTTGGGACAGTTGCAATTGTATGCACTCATCGGGGTCTGACAAAGCGAAATAACGAAAAAATAACGTGCACACGAATTGGGCAAAAGCGGGTTTTTGGCAGGATGTGGGTGGCAATCCCTTTCGAGAAGGATCGCCCACAAATTTTACACAGAGTTTTCCACATCGGCGCTGAAAACTTTTTTTCAGGGTCATGAGAAAGGTATTTGCAAATTCTATTTTGATCGAATTAGGCGTTCATCGAACGTTATTTGGATCCCCTCTCAAGGTCTCGGGAACCGGCAAAAAAGTGGTTGGGAGCCGCCTTGAGAACCACCGCAGACCGAGGGCCGTCCGCAGACTGCTGACCAAAGAACAGAACTTGGTGAGGCCCTGACCCTCCCCTTTTTATCCCCGAGGGTGAAGCGCTTGCTCTCTTCAGGGTGATTCGGTACCTTATAGCCCTCTTCAAGAGAAACCATTTGATGTTGGGAGTGTGCGCATGACTCGGAATTTTCGGGCTTGGATCGATGAAGTGGAAGCCTTGGGTCTTCTGAAGACCGTGGAAGGTGCTGACTGGGACGAGGAAATTGGCGCTATCACCGATGCCAATTCCAAGAGCAAAAAGTACACCCTGCTCTTTGATAAAATCAAGGATTATCCGGAGGGATTTCGGCTGCTGACGGGGGCCTTGCTGGACTCGCGGAGAGTGGCCCTGGCCCTGGGCCTTTCCCCCACCATTAACGACCTGGAACTGGTGACCGAACTCAGAGCGAGAATGGCATCGGCCGGCGAAAGGGTGGAAGAATTTGCCCCCCGGGAAGTCAAGGACGCCCCTCTTCTGGAGAACTCGCTCGATCCGGTGGATATGCTGAAGTTTCCTGCACCGAAGTACTTCGGGGGCGACGGAGGTCGCTACATTGGTACAGCCCATGCCGTGATGACCCGCGATCCCGATTCTGACTGGGTCAATATGGGCGTCTATCGAATGATGGTTCAGGACCAGAACACCTTGTCGATTCTCTTCGAGGCGGTGCGCCACTCCCGTTTCATTGTCCAGAAGTACTGGGATGCCGGAAAGCCCTGTCCGGTCGCCGTGTCCTTCGGCCACCATCCTCTGGCCCTGATGTTTGCCGGGATCGAGGCCCCCCAGGGAGTCTCGGAACTCGCCTACGCGGGAGCGGTTGCCCAGCAGCCCTATGAAGTCATCAAGGGACCGGTGACGGGGCTTCCCATTCCTGCCGACAGCGAAGTGGCCATTGAAGGCTACATCGTCAATGAGCCCCGACCTGAGGGTCCTTTTGGGGAATTGCTCGGTTACTACTCGATTGGGACTTCCCTGGATTGTCCCGTCGTCAACGTGGAAGCGGTCTATCACCGCAATAACCCCATCATGCTGGGCACTTGTGCCGGACGTCCTCCTCATGACTACACCTACTTCAGATGTCCGGTGAGAGCGGCGTTGATCTGGGATATTCTGGAAAAAGCAGGCGTACAGGGGGTTCAAGGGGTGTGGTGCCATGAAGTCGGCTATTCCAGGGCCTTTACGGTCGTCTCCATCAAGCAAATGTTCGCGGGCCACGACCGAATGGCAGGGCACGTGGCTTCCCAGTGTCGGCCGGGTGCTGTGGCCGGGCGATACGTGGTGGTGGTTGATGATGATATCGATCCGACCAATCTTGAAGATGTGGTGTGGGCCATGTGCACCCGCAGCGATCCGGGCACTGGGATCGACATTATTACCAGCACGATCGGGACTCCCCTGGATCCCATCGCGCCGAACGATCCGGATGACGACATGCTGGAGTACACCAGCAACCGGGGCATCATCTATGCGACCAAACCCTTCCGCAAAGTCCTGCGCAATGAGTTTCCAACGGTGGTTGAGCCCAGTCAGGCCGTCAAGGAAAAAGTTGAGAAAGGGTGGCCCGAAATTTTCTCGGACTGATCACCCCGTCCCAGGCGCTAGCCTGTTCACGAAGTAGAGACACCAAGAAAGGACTGACATTAATGGCTCTCGAGAAACAGCACAAAGAATTTTACACACCGAACCTGGATGAGGGGTGGGAAGTTCCTCCCGGCTATCCCCAGGGCATTCAGCAGAAGATTCTGACCGGACACCTGGATGAAGAAAACAATCGGGGCAGTCGAACGCGTCTACTGCGCTTTCTCCCGGGCGCCTACTCGACCGTACCTTTTGTCCACGAGTACTGGGAAGAGGTGATGCTGCTGGAGGGTGATCTGATCGTGGGAAATGACGAAAACGGCGAGGGAGGAGAGACCTTTCCGCCCAAGACCTATGCCTGTCGCCCCCCCGGGGCTCCCCACGGACCTTTCAAGTCGGTCGACGGTTGTCTTCTATACGAGATTCACTACTTCGATCCGGTGTAGCCGAGCTGCCTGCTCGAGAGGTGTTCGGGGGACAGGTGTTCGGCCTGAAATCTGAACCGTTTAAGGCATTGGCCGGAGACCAGCGGTCGCCTCTATCCCCGGATGGGCAGGGTTTTGACGCTGTAGCCGTGCTCGATTTTACGGTTGAGCACCGGGTCTTCCAGCTCAATTTCGAAACGTTCGGCCGGGACCACCTCTCCCAGTGTCGCCAGCGTCCCTCCAAACATGAGAGTGCCTTCGGACAGGCCTGTCTCTGAATATCGAGCAATAAGATCCTCGGGAGGCAGCATGGCCGCCACCGTCCCCTCCTGATACAAGGTTCTCTCGCCCCCAGTAATCGCATAGGATCGCAGCTTGATCTGATCCCAGTGTTTTTCCAGTTCGGAGTAGGGCCACCAGACGGGAGCCACGGGCTTTTCACAGACCTGTTTGGACACGGTAACTCCATAGGTCTCGACTTCACGGTCGGTGTGATCGGACCCCAGGCCCACCCACAGGGCTCCGTCATACTGGACATAGACGGCCTCGACCTCACCACTGGAACTTTCTCCCACCACCTGGATTTCGCCGGCGACGGTCAGTCGAGCGGCAGCGACACGGTAGAAGATCGGGGTCGAAGCGGGTCGGGGCACCCCCAGTTTCTCCAGCTCTCGAATATGGTTTTCCAGCGCTTCCGCGTCTCGACCGGTCCAGCCGGCAATCACGGCATCGGAAATCGACAACAGGGTGGATTGGGCTCCTTCCGAGGACACCAGTTCAACAGGTAAGGCGACGCTGCTCGTTTCAAGTTGCATGACGGAGCATTATACAGAATCTGAATCTATATTCCCCGTAGTATTGCAATGAAGGGCGCGGACTCTTTAGAATGCCTCCGTCGTACCCGAGTGGAGGGGAGGAATGAGTTGAGCGGCAGAAAAACATTTTTGCAGTGTTACGAGCAGGCCAGAGACGAAAAGAGAACGTTTCTGCTGGAAAACGAAGCGGCCCAGGTATGTGAGGGCTACGGATTGCCGATGCCGGCAAGTGGCTTTGCCGCGAACCAGGAACAGGCCGTCTCGGTCGCCAGGTCGGTGGGGTACCCGGTGGTCATGAAGGTGGTCTCCCCTCAGGTGATTCACAAGTCAGACGTCGAGGGAGTCCGGGTGGGCATCGAAGACGAGAAGGAATTGCTGGAAGCCTGGGATTCCATCTCTGTCAGCGTCAAAAGGCATGAGTCCAGCGCTGAAATCCTGGGCCAGTTCATAGCCGGGATGGCCGGGGAAGGCGTCGAAACGATCGTAGGATTGAACCGGGACGATATGTTTGGTCCGGTCGTCATGTTTGGAATCGGCGGGATCTTTGTTGAACTGTACAAGGACGTGAGTTTTCGATTATGCCCGTTGGAAGCTTCCGAAGTGGAAGCCATGGTCAACGAGGTCCAGGGACATAAGTTGCTCAAAGGATTTCGGGGAAGGCCCGAGGCCGATATGGAAGCACTCAAGAAGGTGATCCTGGCGGTTTGCACGATTGGAATAGAGAACCCCGAAGTGAGTTCCATCGATCTCAACCCGGTGCGTGTCAATGAGAAAGGCGCTCTGGCCCTGGATACCCGCATCATCCTGGGATAACGCTGGTCTTCGACCAGTGGGTTTCACGTTTCACGAAAGAGGAGGTGTGGGAGCACGGCCGTGCTCCCCTACGGTGCCGCCTCAGAAATCTCACTTCCTTCCAGCGCCCGTCGATTCCACGGGCTAACCTTCCTTTTTCAACACCTCGGGCATCTTTAAGACGGCCGCTTTCATTCGATCCATGGCCTCTTCAATCTTGTGGGGCTCGGCGGCATAGGAAAGGCGGATAAAGCCTTCATAATTGAAGCCGCTCCCCGGGGTGAGAACCACTCCCGCTTCCTTGACCAGATATTCGGCGAACTGAAGCGAGGGAACTCCCAGTTCCCGGATGTCGGCAAAGGCAAAGAAGGTTCCCTTGGGTGTCTGGCAGTGGATGCCGGGGATGTCATTCAACCGTTCCATCAGCATATCGCGCCTCGACAGATAAGCCTTCCTCATCTCCTCAACGCAGTCCTGAGGCCCCTCCAGGGCGGTGATGCAGGCCCTCTGAGACGGGACGTTGGCGCTGATGTTGACGGTGTGATGGTACTTCAGGAATTGCAGTATCTTGTCGCTGGAGGCCGCCAGATAACCCACCCTCAGGCCAGTCATGGCATAGGTCTTGGAAAAGCTGTTCACCTGGACCACCTGATCCTTGGCCTCGGGAAGCGAGACCAGACTCTTGTGCTCGGCACCCTCGAAGACCAGTGTTTCATAGACCTCATCGGAAATCAGGACGATGTTGTGCTTTTTGGCCAGATCCAGAATCTCCTGCAGGGTCTCCTCGGGATAGACGCTTCCGGTGGGGTTGTTGGGCGTCAGCACGATCAGGAGCTTGGTTTTCTCGGTGATGGCCGCCTCGATATCGGCCGGATCGGGAACGAATCCGTTTTCACTCTTTAATTTCACGTAAACGGCCTTGGCCCCGGCCAGCTGGGCGTTGACGATGTAGGGAGGATAGTGGGGCAGCAGAATGATGACTTCGTCTCCCGGATTGGCCATGGCCATCACGGCAACGTGCAGAGCTGCCTGACCTCCGGCGGTCACCAGGATCTCGTCCTCCCAGCTGTAGCTGGCATCAGATTCTCTCTGGAGTTTCTCAGCAATCAGCTGGCGAAGTGCGGGTGCCCCACGGTCGGGCCCATAATGGGTGTGACCCTCGTCCAGGGCTTTTTTTGCGGCTTCTACGATATGCGGGGGCGTCACGAAATCCGGTTCTCCCAGCTGAAGGAAGATGCAGTCGTCCCGTGTCGCAGCTAAATCCATGATGCTGTAAAAAGGTGATCGTTCAACCGATAAAATTCTGTCTGCCAGCATGAATATTTCTCCTAGGCCGTTGCCATTTCAATTCACCGTCGTCTCTACCGGCCTCATCTTAGCGAAAAAATGGGGGTGCTCACAACTGACACGGATGATCCGCTGACCCCCGGGATAGATAGAGGTCGAATCGTGCTGATCGTAGATCACCGGTAGGGCGTTCTGGTTGCGGTTACAGCGCTGATTGGCTAACCTAACCCCGTATGAGAAAGCATAAAAATCCCAAAAGTTTCGGAATCCCACTGGCTGCAGCAGTGATGCTGCTCGCAAGCATGATTCCAGCGAAGGCTCAGGATGAGACACCCAAGACAGGGACGGCTGTCTTGGTGGAGGAAGCCCCGGTCCTGGACGGCGTCCTGGACGATGCGGCGTGGGGTGTTGCGACTCCTTTGGTGGACTTCAGGCAAAAGGATCCTGATGAGGGAGCGCCCGTCTCTGAGGCCACTTCAGTTCGCATCATCTATACCTCGGAGGCCATTTACTTCGGATTTCAGTGTGACGATTCCCAGCCTGAATCCATCATCGCGACCGAACGTCGGCGGGATGAGGATCTGACCAAGGATGACAGCGTGGCCATCCTGCTGGACACCTTTCATGATCGCCGTAATGCCTTTCTCTTCCGTACCAATTCCCTGGGAGCACAGTACGATGCACTGCTCACCGATGAGGGAGTCGACATCAACATTTCGTGGGATGAAAAATGGGAGTCTGCAGCCGTTCGGGATGAAAACGGTTGGAGTGTCGAGATCAAGATTCCCTTCAAGTCGCTGCGCATGGGCCAGGAGCGAGAGATGGTGTGGGGACTGGAAATAGAAAGACTGGTTCGGCGCAAGAACGAGACGGCCTACTGGAATACCTACAGTCGTAACTTCAAGTTTGAAGAAGTCTCTCAGTCGGGAGTCCTGGAAGGGCTGGAGAACATCTCTCAGGGACTGCGCTGGAGGATCAAGCCATACGTGCTGGCGGGTTTCGACCAGGCCCCCGATCGGATGGGTGGAACCGACACTGGGAACCTTTCGAACATTGGCCTGGAATTACTGAAGTATCGTCCCACCGCGGCGCTAACGCTGGACATTACGGCCAACACCGACTTTGCACAGACCGAAGTAGACGATCTGGTCACCAACGTCACTCGATTTCCCCTGTTCTTCCCTGAAAGACGTGAGTTTTTTCTCGAGGGGGCCGGAATCTTCGAGTTCAGCACGGGAATTGGTCTCAATTCAAGCCGCGATTTTAAGCTCTTTTTCAGTCGTCGTATTGGTTTGTCCCCGGCTGGCGAAGTGATTCCCATTATTGCGGGAGCCAAGCTGACCGGTCGCATCGGACCTTACACTCTGGGTGCCATCGAGATGCAGACCGAAGACCAATTCGGAGTCGAGGGAAGCAATTACGCGGTCTTTCGGCTCAAGCGAGATGTGTTGGAGCGCTCCTCGGTGGGGGCCATGTTCACCAACCGGCAGTCTTCCCTCCTCGATGACCACAACCGGGTCTTTGGTGTCGATGGACTCTTTGTCCTGGCTGACAATCTCACCCTCCAGGGGTTCCTGGCGAATACGGAGACTCCCGATTTGCCTGAGGATGACTGGTCGGCCTTTGGTCGGGTCCTGTGGGACAGCGATTTTTTCCTGGCGGGAGCCGAGTATCTACTGGTTCAAAAAAACTTCAACCCAGAGATCGGATTCGTGCCGCGCCGCGACCAGCGCAAGACCGTACTTCAGATGGGCATACGGCCTCGCCCCCAGAGTGATCTCATTCGCCAGTGGATCATCCGAACCCGCATGGACTTTACCCAGAACCAGGAAGGTAAACAGGAGTCCATGCAGTACCATTTTGTCACTTCAGAGACCATTTTCGAGACCGGGGATCGGATCATGGTGGACTTTCACCGGAAATTTGAGAGGCTCTTCAATCCTTTTGCCATTCGATCCGACATCCTAATCCCGACCGGGAGCTATCGCAGCTGGGATGTGCTCGTGATCATCGATGGTGCCCTCCATCGCAGGATTGCAGGAAACGAAGTCGTCCGCTTCAACCACGAGTGGGGATTCTTCGGCGGCACTCGTACTGAATTGCTCCTGACTCCGCAGATCAAGGTGAGCGAGGCCTTTTCCGTTGATCTTATCTATGCATTGAACCGGGTGGATCTTCCCTTTGGCGAGTTCACTTCCCATGTGATCAACACACGGGCCAACTATGCCTTTTCCAACAAGTGGCTGACCAGCACCACCGTTCAGTACAGCAACCTGGACAATTTCGTGAACTTCCGGTTTCGTCTCAACTACATCTATCGACCCGGCGATGACATTTTTCTGATTTACAACGAGGGCAGAAACACCAACGAGCTGGACCCGGACGCCCTGCTGGGCCGCTCCGTCATGTTGAAGTGGACCTACTCGTTCGATTTTTGAGTTTGTGTCGGGCTCGCTTTTTCTGAACAGCGGCTCAGGTCTTCTCTCCCAACAGCCTTCCGTCGGGCCGCTTCGTGACGAGAAGGTGTGAGAAATGCGGGTTAACGGCCCTGGAGTTGAAATCGAACACCTGCCTGCACCAGCACCGGCGTGCCGATGCTGTTGGGATTCGTTCGAACCGGATATTCATTGTCAAAGAGGTTCTCGACGCCCAGAAAGATCTCGGTTCCTTCGCCCAACTGCCGGGAAATCGTGGCATCGACCACAAAGTAGTTGGCCAGCGGCAGCCGATTGAGATCATCGTCAAATTGCTCTCCCACATAACTCCCATGGACCGAAAAGCTGACGGTCCTCGGGTTGTCATAGGAAGCGCCCAGGGAGACACGATTTCGGGGAACCTGAGCCAGGCGGTTGCCTTCGATGATCGGGTTGGCCGCGAAACTGCTCACGGTGGCGTCATTGAACAGATAAGAGGCATCGAACATCCAGTGTGGGGTGGGACGATACTGCAAATCACTCTGGATTCCCCAGACGCGGGTTTGGCCCAGGTTTTGCCTCTGACGCGTGATGAGGGTGGGTTCGACCGTCTGGGTTACATTGGAAACAGGGTCCTTGATCCGGTTCCAGAAGCCCGTCACTCGCCAGAAGACCTGGTCGTTGGGGGTCAGGTTGAGGCCTCCCTCGAATCCGATCAGTCGCTCGGGACCCAAATCCGGATTGTTCAGGGTGGTCACACTTCCCACCCTGAATTGCCGGTAGAGCTCATTGAGCGTGGGGGCCCGGAATCCGGAGCCGACGGCGCCCCACAGGGAAACTCGCTCCTCCAGGTGGTAAAGCAGCCCGATTCTTCCACTGACCAGATTGTTGTCCTTCTCCGGCAGTTCCAGAAGGGTTCTATTTCCCGAAAAAACTGCCAGCTCCCGGCGAGTTGCATCGTAGTTTCTCCAACGGTCGAAGCGGGCACTTAGCATGACTTCAAGCTCCGGAACCAGCGTGAAGGAATCCTGCAGGAAGAACCCCACCATTTTCTGGCGGCCGCCCACGTCACGAAACCGCACCGGGATGGCAGGGGTTCGGATGAACACAATCTCCTGGCTCTCGCCGTCAATCCACCGCCAGTCGAGGCCCGCACTCAGAGAATGGGAACTGGACACCTGTTTGGACCACTGAGCCAGTCCTCCATAACCAAAGGTGGGCACCTCCTGGGTCAAGGCCAGACGTTCGGAGTTGCGATCGGCGGCGACGGCGGAAAAGTTGCTCCCAAAGTTCTGGAAGTGAGAAAAAAAGGATACCTGCCACTCACTGTCATCGGGAGTGCGAAAACGGACTCCGCCGCCCAGGAACCTCCACTGGGTATCGTTTTGCTGGAGGAGAGTCCCATTGCTTCGATCCTCGTCAAAGTAGCTGCCCTTGACGAACACGTTGAAGTCACTGGAGGGGTTGTACTCCAGCCTCAGGTTGAAATTTTCATGTTCGGTATTGGCATTGATGTCGGCCTGTCCCCGTTGATCGGGTGCCACGATGTTGTAGCCGTCGGTATGGAAAATGCTGCCGTCCAGAGAGAGTCCGACCGGACCCCATACGTCGCTGGCGAAAAAGTCGAGCTTGGCGGTTTCCCGGTTGCCGAATCTCGCTTCCGCCGCCAGGGTTTTTTTCTGAGGAGGCCGGGTCAGGATGTGGATCACTCCTCCCATGGCGAAATTGCCGTAGACGTTGGAACTGGGTCCTTCCACCATCTCAATCCGGTCGATGCTGGACATGGGAACCCGGCTCCAATACACCCAACCACCGAAGGGATCGTTGAAGGGGAAATTGTCCAGCAGGACCAGGGTCCGGCTGACGCCGCTGGGGCCGATGCCTCGCAGAGAAACTCCCTGAGAGGTGGGATGGGCCGCCAGACTGCTGGTGCGGCGGAAAAGACTGAAGCTGGGGACCTGGCGAAGTGCATGATCCAGGGTTACCGCAGGTGAATTCTGGAGGTCCTGCCTGTCCAGCACGCGAACCGATGCTGCCACATCGCCCAGTATTTGCTCGCTTCGGGAGGGAGTCACTGTGACGGTCTCGGAAAGGGTAGGAAGTCTCAAGTGAATCTCCAGGGTTCCGTCGGGCCCGTTCCCCAGCTCCACAACCTCGGTATATTCAGCAAATCCCTGGGCCAGAACTCGAATTTCGTAAGATCCCGGTGCCAGTCCGGCAATCTCGAACCGACCGTCCTGAGCCGAGCGAACGACCCGAACCCGGTCACTGTTGAGGTTTACCAGGGCAACCTGTGCTCCGCCAACGGCCAGGTCGGCCGGATCCATGATGTGGCCCGTCATCATACCCTCCTCGGCGCCTTGTATTGCAGCCGCCGGCGAGAGCATCAAACTAAGGGCAATTAACCCCAGGAAGATAGAACGAGACAGTGGTAAATGACTCGGCACGATGGACCTCCTAAAAACGGCTGACCAGCTGACCTTGTGTCCTCTGATCGTTAATTGCTAACCCCGGACTCTGATGATTCTGAATTTTAAAGCCTGAAATCTGAATTCTATTGCTCTGTGTTTCTACTACGAACAAAAGTTGAAATCAATGATATTCGTGTGGACATCCCGAACCAGGTATGGTTATCTTTTCGCATTCTTGTGAATGACGGGGATGGGTTTGACCGACAGATTGTAAAGATCAGATTCACCAATTTAGCCAGGCCGTATTCTACCCTGGCAAACTGGGAGGTACAACGAGTGAAACGGATTGGGATTCTTGCTGTGTCAGTGGCGGCGGGTCTCCTGTTGACGATTTTCTCGGTTAATGGATTGTGGTTGAGTCGGGTGGCGGCCGCGGAAGCGGCCTTTGCGGAGTCCCGGTACCCGGAGGCGCAGGAGAGATTTCACCGGGTGTGGTCGGGCTGGGAACTCTTTTTTCTGCCGGACGCCCTGGTGGCGGAGAATCAGGCTCGTGTGGCCCTGAATTTGATTCAGACCGACTATATTCTGGGCGAGTACCAGAAGACCCTGGACTTCTTGGAAAAAGATGCTTCCACGGCTTCGCTGCTGAATACCCCCCAGTATCACTTCTGGACGGCTAACCTGACCATGGCCCAGGCCCTGGAGACACCCGATGTCAACCTCGCAGATGTACTGGTCCGTGCCCAGGAGGGCTACCTGAAGACCTTGCGCCTGGAACCTGAATACTGGGACGCCAAGTACAACTACGAGTACGTCAACATGCTTCTGACTGAGCTCAAGGGTGACGAAACCCACTCCGAGGAGGAGATGAAGCTGTTGCTCGAGAAGATGCGAACCGACATGCCTCGGCGAAAAAAGATACTCCCGCCCGAAAAGAGGAAGTGACCTCATGTATTTCGACCAGGCCGCTTATCTTTGGTTGCTCCTCCTGCTCCCGCTCCTGTGGTTCTTTCTCCATCGCTATGTGGTGACCAGCCAGTTGGTCCGAAAGCTGTGGGGCGGTTTCTCCGAGGGCGCGCCCTTCTCGCCCGGATGGCGAGAGCGTTCGGCCGCGGTCTGCTTGATGGTGGCCTATGTGTGCCTGGTGGCAGCCCTGGCGGGTCCCTATCTCGAAGAGGTCACGGAAAACCCCGAGTATCAGAAAAAAAATCTGGTCTTCTTGCTCGATGTCTCACCCTCCATGAATACTCAGGATGTCTGGCCTTCCCGTCTGGATCGAGCCAAGCAGGTCATCCACGAATTCATTCGGGGCGAAACGGAAATCGTGCGTTTCGGCCTGGTCTCATTCTCGGAGTCGAGCGTGATTCTTTCCTATCTGACCTCCGACCCTCAGAATTTGCTCTTTTACCTGGATTTTCTGCGGCCCGATCGGCGGATTATTTACGGAACCGATATTGGAATGGCCGTGACCAGCGGGCTGCAGGTCCTGGATAAACATCAACAGATGACTCGTGACGATGCTCTCGCGGCAGATGAAAAGAGCGTGTTGGTGTTGCTGTCGGACGGAGAAGATCATGGGGAGAGTCTGGAGGAGGCCATGCAGGAAGCCCGGAATCGGGCTGTCTCGGTTTATACGATCGGGGTGGGGACCTCCGAAGGAGGCGTGATTCCGCTGGTCAACGAGGACGGAACCCGTGGCTATCTGGAAGATGGAAGTGGGGGACGGCTCCGCTCCAATCTTATCGTGGATACCCTTCAGGAGATCGCCGAGCAGACGGGGGGCACCTTTTATCAAACCTCCTCGGGACGGGAACTTGAGATGGCCCTGGAGGCCATCATGATCGCGGAGCGTGAGGTCACCGGCTATCAGATCGGGCCCTCCAGAAGAGACATCTTCCATTATTTCGTGGGATTGGCCTTCATCTCGCAGATTGCAGTGATGACGTTAAGGTTTTGATGTGAAAATGGAATCCACAGTGACGACTGACCGGGAACAGGCAGAGGCTCAGATCTCCACGATTCGTGAGGAGATCAGTCGTGTGATCATCGGGCAGGGAGGATTGGTCAACCAACTGCTCATTGCCCTGTTGTCGAAAATCCCCTATTCCTTCAAGGGGAAGGGAGGGGAGAAATCCGGCTGTGGACATGTCCTGCTGGAGGGGGTTCCGGGGCTGGCCAAAACCTTGGCCGTGACGGCCATTGCTCGAGCCATCGACGCACGGTTTCAACGTCTTCAATTCACCCCGGATTTGCTTCCGGCCGATATCGTGGGGACTCGGATCTATGAGGCCTCTTCGGGAACCTTCAGCACGGCCAAAGGGCCCATCTTCGCTCATATTGTCCTGGCCGATGAGATCAATCGGGGGACCCCGAAGACCCAGAGTGCCCTTCTGGAAGCGATGCAGGAAAGACAGGTGACGATCGCGGAGGACACCTTTGCCTTGCCCGAACCCTTCTGGGTCCTGGCGACTCAAAATCCCCTGGAACACGAAGGCGTCTATGTCCTGCCGGAGGCTCAACTGGATCGGTTTTCCATGAAGATAGTGGTCCAGTATCCGGATGCTGAGGCAGAAGAGCAGATTCTTCAGTTGCGACTGGTTGAGCAGGAAATCCAGCCGGTCATCTCTCCCCAGCAGGTCAGTGCGATTCAGAGTTTGACCAGTCAAGTGACGGTCGAGCGTCAGATTTTTCGCTACATCGTTCGACTGGGGAGAGTCACTCGCAATGCGGAGGCGGGGACGCCCGTGGTGGTTCGTGAGATGGTGCAGCATGGAATATCGTCTCGATCCCTTCAGCATGTCCTGGCTCTGGCTCGAACCCATGCCTTTCTGGCTGGTCGCGAGTATGTCCTTCCCAAGGACGTGAAGGCGATTGCCGTGGAAGCTCTCCAGCATCGTATTGTTCGGACCATCCGGGCCGAGACGGAGGGAGTGAGCGGTGGAGAGATCATCACCGAACTGCTCAAAGGGGTGGCACTTTATGGGTAGCCTGAAGACGGACTCTTTGCCCCTCGAAGAGGATCAACTCGAACAGCTGCGCCTCATTGAAATTTACACCCGAAGGCGCATTCAGGCCCATAGCTTCGGAGATTATGAAAGCCCTCACAAAGGCACGGGCTTTGAATTCCGCGAGCACAAGAGATACCAGCTGGGGGATGATTACAGGCGCATCGACTGGAACGTTACCTCGCGCCTCCAGTACCCCTATGTGAAGCAATTCGTGGCCGAAAAGGAAGTCAACGTCTGGTTGGTAACCGATCTTTCATCGTCCATGTTCTTTGGCTCCGCCAAGCGCACCAAGTCCGAGATCATGGTTGAAACGGTCGCCGTTCTGGGCTTTTCCGCCTCCCACCTCAACATGAAGGTGGGGTTTCTGGGATTTTCAGACCAGGTGGAATCGGTTTTGGCTCCCAAGCAAAGCCGGACCGTGACCTGGGATATTCTGGGCCGGATTCCCCGATCTCGTCCCCAGCCCCGCACCACCGAATTTGGGGGCGTCGTGGAAACCCTGCTCAAGCGAATGAAGGGCACCTCGATGGTTTTTCTCCTGAGTGATTTCATTGCCCTGGAGGAGATCTTCGCAACGGCCGGAGTCAGCCATCTGGCCCGGCACCATGAGCTGATACCCGTGGTTGTGGAGGATCCGCTGGAGAGATCCGTGCCCCAGATGCCAGGTCTGCACTGTACCGAGGATCCGGAAAGTGGTCGCCGGAGGATGTCTTACTGGTCTCGTGAAAACGTTCGGCAATACGCCGATGAGATGAAGCGCCGCCGGGAGCGGCTCACCCAGCTGTTTTATCGAATGGACCTGGATTTTCTCTGGATGGACGCCGGAGATCCAGAATTCGTCGATCGCCTGGTGGAGTTTTTTATCCGCCGAGGAAGGATCTCATGAGGTACTCCTGGGTAGGAGCGATGTCTTTGATGCTGGCGGTGGGGTGGGCGGCACCCCAGGACAGCGGAGACGCCCCTTCGATTAACGTTGACCGGGAGGTCAGTCAAACCGCCATTTACCTGGGCGATGTCTTCCAGTACAGGGTCTCGGTTCGGCATTCCAGTGAGTTTGCTTTTGTGACCGAGGCACTGGAGGGCAGTCTCATTGTTCGTCCCTTCGAGTTGCTTGATTTTCAGATTGAGCAAACCGATCTGGGAGACGAAATGCTGATGGAAATGGTTCTCGAACTGGTCTGCTATGAGGACCCGGGATTCCTGGAAATTCCCTCCTTTGACCTGTTTTACTACCCCCGGGATTCACTTTCGGAAGGCACCGGGACCGAACAGCAGGATGTCCCGGCCCGAGCCATCACGATCCCGCCCCATCGGATTCACCTTCAGTCGACCCTGCTGGGTGAAGGGGATCAACTGCGGGATGCCGCGGTTCTGTTGAGATTCCCCAGAAGTCAGCTGATTCTCCCCGCTCTTTCCGGGGGTGTCTTGTTGATTCTGTTGGCTGGATGTTCCATTTTCGCGGTTCGCTACATCATTCAGTTGAGGCAAGTGGAGGGAACGGCCGATCACGTCCGACTTCAGGAGGAAACGCTGCAGTTCATTCGTGAGGTTCAGCACAAAAACACGGGCCAGGAACTCGATCCGGCTCTCTATCTGGAGCTCTCCCAGTTGATCCGTCAATACCTGCATGGCGCCTACTATTTTATCTCAGCGGCATTGACTCCAGAAGAACTGCGCGATGAATTGCTGGAGAAGACTTCGGACGGTGATTTTGCGGCCAGCGTCGAGGAACTGTTGATCGCGTGTGATCGCAGCTTCTTTGATCCCGTAGCCCCCCGCCCCGACTTTTCCGAGTTGTGTGAACAGGCCTCCGGTGTCGTGAATTCTACCCCCTTTGAGTTGTGATGAGCGAGATTGACATCCTGCGTCCCGAGCTGCTGCTGCTCGGGTTGGTGCCGGTCGTGGTATTGCTGTTACGGTGGCGTTTCTGGCGCAATACGGTGAAGCATCCACAAGCCGATCGATTGTCGAGTTTCGGTCTCCAAAGGCCGCCTCGTTGGCTCTACCTCCCTCGATTCCTGGACTGGCTGATCCTGCTGCTGTTGGTCGGGGTCTTTGTTCAGCCGGTACTGCCCGTCGGGCAGAGGCAGACCACTGTCAGGGCTCTGGATCTAATTCTCTGCCTGGATCTTTCCGCCAGCATGCGAAA
>JAZFRU010000118.1:0-4282 GCA_036445815.1 Acidobacteriota bacterium
GCCGAAGAACGGGCATCTGTCGAGGACGGCGTGTCTGGAGAGTTAGCGGAAGTCGAAGTTCTTCAGGTGGATGAATCCGAAGAATCTGTGGCCGTTGAGGGTGTCCTGACCGATCTGCCCGAAGAACCGCTGGGAAGTCTCCCGAGTACTCCCGATTCCGTGACGCCGGTCGCGCTGGAGGAAAGTGGAATCGAGGATCAGAACGAACCGACGGGTCCGGTTGATTCAGATGAGGCATTGTCCCCTCCTCGAGAGGCATCGGGTCCAAATGGATTCACTGTTCAGATCGGAGCCTTTGGTACCGAGGTGGCGGCTCGTCAGCTGTTGCTGCAACTCTCGAACAAGCGTTATACCGGAACCCTCGAGCCGCCCGGGACGAGACCTGGCTTCTATCGTGTGTCGGTAGGCAATTTAACCAGCAAAAATGAGGCGTCCGAGTTGCAGACTCGTTTGACGGCGGACGGCTTTCCCACCTTTATCCGGCAGGTCTCCGGACGCTGACGGGACACCTGCCTTCGGCCTGAGGCACCCGCCTTCGCAGGTGCGTTTCACGTTTCAGGTGAGCCCGGTTGGACGGCTTCCATCTCTACCCCCATCACCACTTCAAGATGACCCTCCGGCAGATCTACAGGTGAAACCTTAAAAGGGAAACTCAGGTATCGGTGTCTTCAATGGAGGCGCTGGGACACAGATCATTCATGTAGCATTCCTGGCAGGACGGATTTCGCAGCTTGCACCAGCTGGATCCGATCTCCCAACCGGGAAGGTTGAGCACTCCCGGAAATTCCGGGTGAAGAGATCGGGCCTTGAATATGAAGTGCTCCGTAGGGGAGTCCTTGGGAACCAGTCCCAGCCGGGTGAAGACACGTTTCACTGGTCCCTCGGGTGAGATATCGATGGAGTAATAATCGCTCAGAGGAATCCTGAACTGGCGAGCCAAAATATTGGCCGCTCGATTGGCAAGCTTGGGGCCCATCCCGCGGAACTCCAGAAAACGGTAGACCAGTTCTCCACTGGGAGGGCGATCAGACCAGATTCGGGCTGCATCCCCCTCATACCTGGATGAAATATGACAGACGGCTCTGTAGAGAATTTCGCAAACCTCAGACGTGAACCCCTCCAAGGGTTCCGGCTTTTTCGTCAGTGTTTCGACGTCCTTCAGGGTTAATGCACACAGATGATTAAAGTCGAAGTGGGACATCCGCTGACTCAGCCGAAAGGGAACGGTCCAGTCCAGTTTTCCCTTGATTTGATGGTTGGCAACGCAAGCCATGACAAAGGCGTGGGGGTACTTCTGTAGATCATTGATCAGTTCATCGGCTTCGGCATTGCCCGTGAACTCAACGAAGTAGGGAGCGGCTTTGTATTTGTCCAACCCTCTTCGGACCAATCTGCTTCCGATGGTTTCTTCTTTCATGGTTTCTATTACCTATTATACGGGGATCCAACTGACAATGCGCGGGTTGTGACCCTCGCGTTGTCACGTTTCACGTTTCATGTTTTTCCCCGCCGTAAGCTTTTTGCTCCTCTCCTCTGTCTCCTGTATTCTGTTCGAGTAGTCTCGATATGACACCAGAACAACACCAGGCCGATGTCCAGAGAGAACTTCGCAGACTGAAAGGTCGGGCTGATCAGGCCATCGCGCAAATCACCGAAGTAGATTTCTTCAAGGTTCTTGATGAAGAGAGCAACAGTATCGCGTTGATCATCAAGCACATGGTGGGCAACATGCGGTCCCGGTGGCGGCATTTCATGGTTTCGGACGCAGAGAAACCTGATCGTAATCGAGATCAGGAGTTTGTCCTGGCTCTTGTGGACACTCAGGGCAGTCTGCTCGAGGCATGGGAAGAGAGTTGGGACCTGCTTTTTGACACCCTTGGGGCTTTGGAACCCGAGGATCTGGACACGATTGTGCTGGTCCGCGGTGAATCTCATCGGGTGGCTCAGGCGGTGGGGCGAGAGCTTGTCCATTATGCCTACCATGTCGGACAGATTGTCTTTCTCGCCAAACATCTGGCGGGAACGAACTGGCGAACTCTGACTATTCCCCGAGGGAAGTCGGATGAATTCAACGCCAACCCCAAGCCGTACCTGGAGGAGCTGTGAAGAGGCGCTGGTTGAAGACCAGCGCGTTCCACGTTCCACGTTCCAGGTTCCACGTTTCAAGTACCAATCGATGAGCTGGTGACGCCATACTGAACAAAGATGAGCAGGTAAGAGCCTTTCTGAAAGAGCGCCACGCGGCGACTCTGGGAACCCAGAATCCGGATGGCAGCCTCCACCTCACGGCAGTTTGGTATCTGTTTCAAGAGGAAGAGGTTTTTATCGCGACCCACTCGGCCACCCGGAAGGCTCAAAACGTGGCGGCTCAGGGACAGGCCGGTCTGACGGTGGATTGCCGACGGGCGGGTATCGAGCGTGGAGCTTCCTCCTGTGGAGTCGCAGAGGTTTTGACCGGTGCGCAGTCCAAGGATCTCAATGAGATGATTCTGGGCCGTTATCTAAGCGAAGAAGCGATGTCCGATCCCCGGGTGGGACCCGCCATGATCGCCATGAATGACGTCACCATCCGCCTGATCCCCGGATCCTGGAGCTGGTGGCACGTGAAAGTGCTGGATCAAAAGATTTGTTCGGGGGCTCTGACGGGGACACCCGGCTATATCCTTCCCCTGGACTGAAGACCCTACAAGCAGGAGACACGATGCCCGACATTCATCAAGGCTTCCAGGACGATCGTCAAGGAGAGACAGAGGTTCTCATGAACTTTTTAGATGCCATCGACGGTTTGAGTTCAGTGAAACAGTACAAGCAACGAATGCTCGATGCCGTTCCAGTTCAACCAGGGGACAGAATCCTGGAAATCGGCTGTGGTGTCGGGCTGGAGGCCCAGCGCCTGGCCAACCTGGTGGGACCTCAGGGACGCATCGTCGGGATCGACAAGAGTGAACTCATGATCAGCGAGGCCCGGAGGAGAATCGCAGGCACCTCACTTCCGATTGAATTCCATGTCGGGGATGTGCATCAACTCGACTTCGCGGACGGCTCCTTCGATCTATGCCGATCGGAGAGGGTGCTTCTGTACCTTGAAGATGTCCAGTGCGCTCTGGAGGAAATGCTTCGAGTGGTCCGTCCCGGAGGAAAACTTGTCCTGTTCGATCTGGACTACGGAGGAGTTGTTGTCGATGCACCCGACTGTGAGTTGACGCGCCGTATCGGACAGATACTGACCGATTCTGCTCCCCATGGCTGGATCGGCCGACAGTTGCCCCGGTTTTTCCGAAGTCACGGACTGCTGGATGTTGCGATTGCCTCTCATTCCATCCTGCTTTCTTATCCTCTGTTCAGACGGGTAACGGAGGGGCCGCTGGAACGTCTGGTAGGGACCGGAGAACTCACCGAGGATGAGGTAGCGGTCTGGCTAGCTGATCTGGAGGAGGCCGATCGGGAAAAGCACTTTTTTTGTGCCGTCCTGGGCTTTATTGTGAGTGGAAAGAAGCCCTGACCGAATGGTGTCCTCTTCTGTTGGGTTTTGAACCTCATATCTGGACAGAAATCCCTCGGTTGGTCATACTCACCCGAATTGTGGGTCTTTTTACGGCAGTTTTAAGAGGGATAGGGAAGCGTAATAATGAGCAATAAGTGGTCTCGTGGAGTTGTGATATTGGCCGTGGTCATGAGCCTGTGGACGTCCTCATCAGTCTATGCTCGGACCACGGTTCGGATTCGGACAGTGCTGGGGACTTTCGACATCGAGCTGTTCGACGAGACAACGCCGATCACCGTGGCCAATTTTCTGGCCATCGTCAATCAGGGTGATTACGACAACACGATCATCCATCGTTCGGCAAAAGACAACCTTGGTGAACCTTTTGTGGTCCAGGGGGGAGGTTTCTTTGCCACTTCCCCGGTCCCGACTCCAACGCCGGATGTGCCGACCATCCAGAACGAGCCAGGAATCTCCAACATACGTGGCACCATCGCCATGGCCAAGGGACCTGACCCTGACAGCGCCACCAACCAGTGGTTCATCAACATGAACGACAACAGCTTCCTGGATACTGTCGAGAACAACGCGTTCACAGTTTTTGGACGTGTCGTGGGAAGCGGCGGTATGGGCGTGGTGGAAACCATCGCTCGACTGCCTACCCTCGATGCCGGGCTTCCCTTTAATGAATTGCCACTGATCGATTTTTCGGGAGGGACGATTGCCACCGAGAACCTGGTCATCATCGAGACCATCACCGTGTTGCAGGACGACCCGGATCCCGATCCGGATCCCGAC
>JAZFRU010000119.1:0-4662 GCA_036445815.1 Acidobacteriota bacterium
CTTGGCCTTGCCATCGCAGAACGGATCATTCGACTTCACGACGGGTTTCTGACTGCTTCCAATGTCGACCAGGGTGGACTTCAGGTGGAGATTCACTTGCCGCTGCGGGAAGAAACGACACAATAAACTGGAGATCGACGATACGGGTCAGCCGGTCAGCTGGTCTCGCTCCGCTCGCCCGCTCCTGACGTTTAAAGTTTCACGTTTAACGTTTAACGATCAAGAAGGGTAGGGGCGCGCGGCGTGCGCCCACCGGTCAGGCGGCAAGGCCAATGTAGCAGCCGCTCTTTAGCCCGCCTTCCTCACACCCGCTCTACTGCATCGGCACCATGATCCGTCCTGACTGTGTCGCCTGACCCGCAAGCGGGTACCCCTCGGCCTCCTCGGCGTACTGCACGAGTACTCCTGCGGTGCCCTCCCTTCACGCGCCTTGTCAGGCCGGCCCTTTCTTCGCTTCGCTCAGATGAAGGCGGCACCGCTTCGTGACGAGAAGATGTGAGAAATGCGGGCTAAGGATCAATCGGCGAGAGTGAAGTCCAACACGATCGGATCGTGATCCGAAAGCATCAGATCTTCCGGATGGACATCGGACAACACTCGTGGAGGATGAGTTTCATCCGCGTTGATGTCCTTGCCGGCAAACCAGTCCAGCTTGATCGAGCAGCATCCATTATTTTTTTGCAGAGCCCAATTAATGAACCAGAAACACCAATTCGGAACCCAATCCCCCATTCGATTGTTGGCGGCCAGATCGTCCACATGGTAGTGCAGTGAGCATACACCGGGTTCATTGAGATCCTGATAGTGGTATCCCTGACGCTTCAACTCGCGAAAAAGATGTCTCTCGAACCAACGATCCGGATAGGTGTAGTGATGGTCGATGACATGGTTGACACCCATCAGGACGCGTCTGCAATAGCCCAGGATCGAGTAGACGGCTCGGCTGGAGTTATAGGTCGACGTATTCCAATCCCCTCCCAACAGAACCGGAAGCTGAGGGGATAGAGTCTTGAGATGGTCCAGAACGATCTTCATCTGACGCCCACGATGTTGCTGGCTGGACTGGGCATCCAGATGAGTGCACACGGCTCTGAAGGATCCCAGGGGATGATCAACAGTGGCCATGACGACGGTCTGAGATCCCAGTCGTTTCTCCTTGCCCCTCATCAGATCCTTGCCGTTGGGCAGGGCAATGGAATGAGCGTCGCGCAGGGGATAACGGGAGAATAGAGCGTTGCCATGAAGGGCTTGACGGTTTTCTCCGGGGACCTGGTCTTCGAGTCCACTTCCCTTGTTAAGCGCGATATAGCAGGGGGCAAATGCGTAGTTCATCCCCAGACTCTCACCGATCTCTCGGGCCACATCCCGATTGTGACTCCGCACCATTCCCAGATCCAGTTCGGTCAAAAGATGGATATCGCTTCCCCCGATCAGGGAATGCCCCCGAAGAATCTCAATGATGGGTTCCAAATGAGTTCCTCTCTCAATATTCCAGGCCGTGGCCCGGATGGAGGATCCAGTCACCGGGACTTCTGAAGCCAGATTCCCCACAACCACTGTCTTCAAGACTCTTTCAATCTCGGGGGAAAGCTTTTTATATATATCCGAGGCGTGCAACGCTCGGGTGGAATTGAAGCGGCCCAGCTCGGGGAAAAAAGGTACGAGTTTATGATCCATAGCGGTGAAACATCCCGATTATGTCTCCGAGTGCGACATTGTGTCCGTCACGAAGTCGATATCTTAACCGAAGTTGGGTTTGGCGGCACAATGAGGCCGCTGGTCTTCGGCCAGCACCTTGCAGGTTCCACGTTTTGTCAGGGCCAACGGTCAAGTTCCCGGGGAAAAGGTCGCTCATAAAACGGTCGTGACACGATCCTGCCCGACAGACAGCAGCAACAGAATGAAGATCACCAGGTTGATGGCGTGAGAGGAGAAACAGAGCTTGCAGGGAACGCGGGTTAAAAAGAGCAACGAATAGGTCAGATAGACTCCCAGCAACACAGTCAGCAGGCTACCCGCCAGATAGAGATAAACAATCGGTGAGGAGAAGAGAAAGTCCCCCCCGATCCCGGCCACCAGGGCCAGGTAGAACATCTGGCCCAACACAGAAGTAGGGATGCCCAGAACCCGTGCTCGAGGAGTATGGACGATGCTTGCACAGGTACGCTCACCCATCCGGCAAAACGAGGGAATCCAGGTAGCCTCCGGATCAATCCATCGATAAGAGACCGCGGTAAAATAACTGGAGATCAGAAAGCTGAGGGTTGAGAGAACGAGGATGAGAATGAGAATCATGGCAGGTGGATATTATCCCCTGACCCCTGACCGCGGGGACGCTGGTCTTCTCCGAAGCCCAGCGCGTTTCACGTTTCACGTTTAACGAAAAGGACCGTTGGTGCAAGGCGGCCGTGCCCCCCTACTAAAGCTCGTTAGAAATTGCTCCGAAGAAGCGACAGAGTCTGAGTCAGGGTGGGACGCCCTGACTCAGTTATCTTCTCTGTGTCTCTGTGCCTCTGTGTTGAAAAAAGACAAAGATTCTCTGTGGCTCTGTGTCTCCGTGGTGCAGATTCGGGGATCCAGACTGGGCTGCTCACCATAGAGGCCCGGAGAGACCGTTTCTCCGAAGAGGAACATCTGGTTGGCCGTTCCGTGATCGGGCACAGCGCTAGTCCAAAGACCCTCGAACCGGAGGACGATTGGGAGATCGCTCGGGTGCACTTCGTTTCTCGCGATCTCCTGCCTGCCCCTGAGAGGGAGTGACCACGAATCCTCCTCCCGGCTGGGCGGACTGACGTGTGGAGGGCGCACCCGGACGGGACGAAAAGGTTCTCGATGTGGCTCGGCCGGAGGGTGGTCTTCCCGCATTGACGTTGGGAAAACGTGAATTCCTGTCGGATCCTGATCCACTGGCCGGGCCTCGACGGGCCGGAGGTCGGCTGGTCGAAGTCGGGCGAGTCGAGGTCGGGCGAGTCGAGGGATTTCGAACTTCAGCGGGCGTCCTGGCCGACCCGGTTTGTGAACCGGAACTGCGACGGACACCCGAGTTTTCAGATGAGGCTCCGGTCGGGTTTTCCAAGGCGCGCTCCCGGGGCGTAGACCGGATGGGGATCTCCATGGGCTGATCCAGGATCTCTTCGGAACTCAGAAAGGTCACGCTGAAGGTATAGGCAACAACGATCACTCCCACCACCACAAATGCCAGATTGACGTAGGCTAGATTGACATACTTCACAGGCGCTTATCCCCTTATTTGCCCCTGGATACGATTCATGCCCTCGCGCGCGTAGGCGTTGGTCGGATTGCGCTGCAAGGCCTGCCGGTAAAGCTGAAGAGCCGATTCCAGTTCGTTTCGAATCTCGGCACAATAGGCCAGGGCAGCATAGCTGAAATCATCCTCGGGATCCATTTCCCAGGCTTTCCGGAATTCCATTTCCGATTCTCCGTAACGCCCCTGACTCACCAGAGCGACACCCAGGTTGTAGTGAGGCCGTGCCTTGGCCGGGCTCTTCAGAGCGCTGTCTTGCCACAACAACAGATCATCGTTCCAGACCTCGTTGCGTGCCATCGTCAGGGGCACCAGAAGAAGCACGGGTAGAGCCACTACCACCCATCGGCTCACAGCACCCTTGTGGCCCGCCCAACGAACCAGGAACCAGCTCGCCATCAGGGCAAAACCCGCCATCGACAGGTAGGCACGACTCTCGTTGAGAACATCCGAGTTGGGGATCAGCAAGGACGGAGCCAACGCGGCCGCTATCCACAAGAATCCCAGCACAGGAACCGGGTACTTTTCACGAAGACGATAGGCCTGAATCAACAGTCCCGAACCCACCACAGCGGCCCCGATCAGCACCCATTGTGACAGGGGGCCCACATCATGGTCTACATTCAGGCCCACTGGCCAGATCATCAGGGACAGATACCTGAGAAAAACTGCCGGCTGAAGAACCCAGTACCCCAGCAGATCCGAGTGATACCACGCCATTTCCTGGGGAGTGTACTTGAGAAGTGAATAGATAAATGCCGCCGTATTCACTCCGGCCAGAGCCACCGGTGCCCGCCTGAACGACGGATTCAACAGAATCAGGGGCAGACAGAGGACGACCGCCTCGCTTCGCCCCCAGATCGCCAGTTGAAAGCTGATCAGGGCCGCCAGGGGAAACCTTCGAACCAACAGCAGGGCCCCCAGTCCAAAGACCGCCATGAGCAGTTCCGAGCGCGACCAGATGTAGTTAACCGCCTGTGTTTGCAGGGGATGAATGGCAAAAAGAAACGAACAACCAAAGGCCAGAACTTTTTCTCCGAACAACTGATAAATCAGGAAAAAGAGCTCGACGACCACCACCAGGTGAAGCAACAAGTTGAACCCGTGGTAACTGGCAGGATTTTCGCCAAAAAAACGATGATTCCAGTGAAAAGTCCACATCGTCAATGGACGGCCGGCGTACTGTTCCAGAAACGAACCATACGAAAAGGTGGGTCCGACCACACTCGGGTTCTCCAGCACCAGCGGATAGTCATCAAAATGAAAGGAGCCGGAAAGGGAATTTGAATAGACCCCACCGGCTGCCAGAATCAATACGATACTCAATCCGACGACTCGCATCCTCATCTAGGATGCCAGCAACCGCAAAAAGTTCAAGTGCACTGGCAGGAAAGCGG
>JAZFRU010000120.1:0-4016 GCA_036445815.1 Acidobacteriota bacterium
GGCCGCGGGCTTGGGAAAGCTGGTGGACGCATTGTCGAGGTAGATCAGGGGATCGGTCATTTTTACAGTCCCTAGGAACAGCTCTTGGGGTTGGGCAGTCCCGCTATTCGCCTGGCACCGAGCTTGATGCCGCCGGGAAAGAGGTTTTCCAGCTCCATCAAGCTCATACCCACTCCTTTTTTCAGGGGCCGGTTCAGTGGAGACCGTCCATTTTCAAAAAAGTAGTGGCGTAGAAATGTAATAACGTTCCAGTGAATCTCGGTCATCTGCTCCAGGCCGGCTTCCCGGGCCAGGGTCCGGGCGATCTGCTCGGACCAGTCCTCCGGTTCCCAGAGAAACTCTTCAGAATCAAAGAGGACCTCCTGGCCGGCAATGATGCGCAGTCGACGACTTAGATCACCGGTACGGGTTCGAGAACGTTCGGCCTTGGCCATGCATTCTCACTTCTCTCCGGCCAGCGCTTGCTTGATCTTGGGAGGGGTGGCCGGCAGATGAGTGATCCTGACACCGCAGGCATCATTGATGGCATTGATCACCGCGGGGGCTGTGGGCACCATGGTCATCTCACCCACGCCCGTGCTCCCCAGGGTGCCTCTCACACGCGGAGTCTCACGAATGATTACTTCCATGTCGAATGACGTTTTCATGGTGGGAAACTTGAAGGTCGCATAGTCCCTGCTTTGGCCGTGGATATATTCCTCCCGGAGCGCATAACCGGCCCCCATGTCCATGCCGCCCTCCAGTTGTCCTTCCAGGTTCTGGGGATGAATCACAGGTCCTGCATCCACGGCCGTCGTCATCTTGATGATCTCGGCCTGTCCCGTTTTCCGGTTGACCGCTACTTCGGCCAACTGAATGGCATGGACCTGAGATTCATAGCCTGGGCCCTGACCGGTTTCCGGGTCCAGCTGACCTTCCTCCAGGACCTTCTTGATTCCCATATATCGTAGTGGTTTATCGGCCGCTTTCAACCCCTCATAGGTCGTTGTGCCGGCCTCGGCCATGGCCTGTTTCAATTGCTCGACAGCATTCACCAGGGCACCGCCCGGCATATACGTCATGCGGCTGGACGCGGCCGGTCCGGTGGCCGTTGTCCGGTCGGTGTCTCGCGTCACTGTACGGACCTTATCCAGCGGAATCTCCAGGAGGTGGGATGCAAGCTGGGTCAACATGGATTCGTTGCCCTCACCGGGGTCAGCGACCGCCCCGTAGATGGTGATTCCATCGTCCGGGTCCATCTCCACTGCAACCCGGGCCACGTCATTGGCCTGGCCGATTCCGAAGGACCCCGTGCCCAGGCCGACCCCTCGTTTGACCGGACCATCCTGAAATTCCGCCGCCTCTTTCAAGGCCCTCTCGTAATGAGGCTTGATGGCATCGCACAGTTCAGGGAAGGGCCACTGCTCCACCAGGCTGCCGGTGGATTTGGTCTCCCCCGGCTGGAGAGAGTTCATCAGACGAAATTCCAATGGATCCATGCCGACCTTTTCAGCCATCATATCCATGGCCGACTCCAGGGCGTAATTAACCTGGGGTGGCCCGGCCCCCCGGGCGGCTCCACCGGCAGGGTTGTTGGTGTAAACGAGACGTCCCAGGGCACGAATATTGGGAATGTTGTAGGAGCCGGAGAGCATCCGGAGAGCCCTCAGGATGACAATGGTCCCGAGTAGCGTGTAGGCACCATTATCGACGACGAAATCATTGCTGTAGACGGTCAGTTTCCCCGCAGCGTCAGCCCCCAGTTTCACCTTCATGGCGAATGAATGACGTTTGGAGGTCATTACCATGGATTCGGTTAGACTGGGAACATATCGAATCGGTCTCTTGAAATGGATCGCTGCCGCCCCCGCCAGTCCCTCTGAGGTGATGTGGGCATGGATTCCGAACTGCCCTCCTGAAAAGGCTTCCTCATAGCGCATGTCTTCCCACCCCAGGGCCGCCTGGAGCGCAGCCAGGTGGAGGTGGATGTTGATGCTCCTCCCGACAATAACGAGTTGGGCGTCTTCATCCTCTCCTTCGAAATAGGCCACCGAGGCCTCCGGTTCCAGGGGCGCCTGGTGGTTTAATTGAGTCTTGAACTCCGCCTCCACCAGGTACTTGGATTCGGCCAGGGCCCGGTCCGGATCCCCCTTGATCTGGGGCTGGCTGAAGCACAGGTTGGGACGTTCGGGATGAATCTGCTGGGCACCGTCTTCCATGCCTTCGTCCGGGGATTTGATCACCGGTAGGGGATCGTATTCCACCTTGACCTCTGCAGCGGCGGCCTCCGCCTGGTCCCGGGTTTCGGCGGCCACAATGGCGACCGGGTCACCCAGACATCGGACCCGGTCATGGCACAGCAGCGGCTGATCGGAAATGATGTCGGGATACAGATTGGTGCCCTGGATATCTTGAGCGGTCATCACTCCGATGACACCGGGCTGTTGGAGGGCGGCTGATGGGTCGATGGACTTGATCAGGGCATGGTGCTCGGGGCTGCGAACCACGGCGATTTCAACGCAATCCTTCAGATAGATGTCCGCCGTGAACGGGGCCACTCCGCAGGCCTTGATCATAGCCGAGGGGGCCGGATGGGAGACGCCGTATTTGGGGCCTTCCGGGTCGGGACGGATCTCATCCGGCGTCACCTCACCACGGATAAACCGGCCGGCAAGCCTGACGGCGTCGATGATCTTGGTATAGCCGGTGCATCGGCATTGGTTACGGTCGAGGGCGTGCTTGATCTCCTCGATGGTCGGATCCGAATTCGTGTCCAGAAGACCTTTAGTACTCATGATCATGCCGGGCGTACAGAAGCCGCACTGAACGGCTCCTGTGAGCGCAAAGGCTTCCTGGATCAGATGAGGACGGTCGGGCGTGCCCAATCCCTCGATCGTCAGGATCTCGGCTCCTTCGAGGGTTTCCACCTTGGTCAAGCATGACCTCACCGCCTCGCCATTGACGATGACCGTACAGGCATCGCATTGCCCTTTCCGATCACAAGACTGCTTGGTACCGGTCAGATGAAGTGTATCCCTCAGAAGATCGATGAGCACCCAGTCCGTTTCGGCCACGAACTGCTTCCACAGGCCGTTTATCTTCAACCTCATTTTTTGCATCTGCTTCTCCTATTTCGATCGGTTCATTTGCCCTGCCGCTCAATCCATATCAGGCTATGTCGGGTCAGTGATGTCACCGTGCTCTGATTCCAGGACAGGCAGACCGAGAATGGTCTCGAGTCGTAGAGAATCAGGACCTTCGTCCCTTCCCCGGACGGGCTGACTTCCGAGGAGTCGAGTTGTGGGAATGGATCAATGCGATCAACCGACTGTCAGGCGCTGTCCACCTCTTGATGTGGTTCCCTCTCACATTTCTTCCTCAGGAGATCCCCGTGAATCCACCTCTACTCAGCAGGATCCATGCCACGAGGATCAAGGTACCGGCACCCGCGTCAGTGTCGGTGGAAAGGGAAGAAAAGCCCCTCATGCCCCAGTTCCCACTGGGTGCAATGCCCAAAGTAGGTGAAAACACCCAACCGAGCCGGGTGATTCAGCAGAACCGGGACAGGAAGACCGGGACAGCAGAAGGGGTGCCGGCTAAAAGTCGGCTTGAACCGAGGGAAAGATTTTCTTGGCTTCCTGAAACGTTTCATCGGTCGTCATCCTGGATGCCACGTTGGTGGGATGACTCACTTCGTCAACACATTTGCCGAATGAAATGGAAGGGTCGTCATTCGCATTCTTATCCAAAAATTTCACCAGCACGACCTTGGCATCCACACCTGGCCCGCATTTCTGTTGACAAACCCGCCTGCTCAGCGTGAAATATCGATCTACCCATGAGTAAGACCACCCCATCAAACCAAAGCCCCCGCTACAGCCGAGTCTGGCCCATAGTTCCCGTGTTGGTACTGACCGGGACCTGGCTGGTGTCCACCATTCTGCCGACAGAATCCCCCGAGGACCTGGTTCCGGTTCGCCGAAGCTGGACCGTGATGGGTACGGTCCTGGAAGCCACCGTCTATCGACCTGCCACGG
>JAZFRU010000121.1:0-6685 GCA_036445815.1 Acidobacteriota bacterium
ATCCTACAAACGCTCCTTGAGGTGGGGTTTTTCCGCCTTGGCGAAGGCCAGTAGAAAATCAGCGAGCGCCCCGTAGTAGGCGTCTTGATCGGCGAGGCGCACTGCCCGCGCCAGCTCCGGGAGCCACCGACCCAGGTGCTCTCCCCAGAAGCTGCGCTGTCGCTCCCGCCATTCGATCCCACCGCTGGTGGCTTCCTCGAAGGCCAGGTAGTACATGAACTCTAATTCGTGCCTGATATGATCCGGTGCATCCATCAGGCCGGACCCTGGACCCAGGCCGGCCTCGCTGTAGGCCTGGGCCGCGTATAGGCTTGCCGAACCCATCAATCGCTGATTTGGGTCCAGGTACAATGAAGCCCAGGGGGCGGCCATCACCTCGAATGGACCCAGGAAAAGCCGGGCGTGGGCCACGGAGACACTCTCCCGATGATTCATTGCGTCGCTGGCCGCCGCCACGAGACTACAGGCTAGCGTCGCCAGCTCGCCGCCCAGAGGCAACAAAGCGTCACTCAGGTCTTCCGGGAAGGTCGTTGACCAGTCCGCCGGTGAGGAGAAGGCCTCTGCCAGCGCATGGTAGGCGTTGGCTCTCACCACGGCCGGGTTCCGGCCGATATCAATGGTGTCTTTAGGGCTCATTTGCGACTCTGGGCAAAGTCCCGAACATAGAGAACGTTAGGCTCGGTGCCCTTTTCTTTCTGTAGAACCTTGGGTGTGTACTGGGCCACTGCTCGGCTCGGCGGGCTTTCAGGATCGTTGAGGTCGCCGAAGATTCTGGCGTCGGCCGGACAAGCTTCGACGCACGCGGGAAGCTGACCCTTGGCGAGACGGTGGTCGCAGAAGGTACATTTCTCTATGATGCCCTTCCGCCGTATCCCGTCGTAGGTTTCGGCGCGGGCCGGGTTGTAGTAGGGGATCGGCGCCTGGACCTTCTCGGTGACCTCGGGCCCCGTCGACGTGCAGCCGGGAATGGCCGGGTCGGAGTCTTCCCGGAACAACGGGTGAGGCTGTTCCTCGTTGAAGAAGATGACACCGTAGGGGCAGCTCACCTGGCAGGCGCGGCAACCGATGCAGATGTCGGGGTCGTGGAGCGTCAGCCCGTCCTCCGACTTGTACATCGCCGTGGTCGGGCAGTTCTGCACGCACGGAGCGTTATCACAGTGATTGCACAACGTCGGAATGTAGCGATATCGGACGTCTGGAAACACTCCCGTGGTCTCAAGGATGTGATTCGACCAGGCAAAGCCGTCGGTGACGTTGTTCTCGCTTTTGCAGGCGATGTCGCAGGCAGCGCATCCCACGCAACGGTGGAGGTCAATCACCATGCCGTATCGTTTTTTGGCCATATTTCAAGTCCCCCTAGTCATGCGCCCTCGACGCGGACGCGTGCGATACCACCGTGACGTGCCGTCGATCCACTCAGACGTTCGTATTCGGCCGGCAAAATGGCGTTATTGTTTCCTCCCCGCGGCAGGCGCTTGTGAAAATCAGCGGCCGCAATCCGACCGTAGGCCCAGTGGCCCTGCCCGTAGCACTTCGCGACGGTACCCGGCCGCACACCCTCCCAGAGCTTGAGACGGACCTCGATCTCTCCAGTCGACGAGATCACCCGGACCATCTGCAGGTTTCGGAGCCCCAGACCGCGTGCGTCAACCGGGTTCATCTTCAGAACGTCGTCCCAGTTTTCGTCGCCGGGATCGACATCCTTGTGTGCCTGATACCAGCTGTTATTGGCCGAGCGCCCTTCCCGATTCAGCCGGCTTCGGTGTTCGAAGAAGATCAGCGGATACTGAGACTCGTCGCCCCACCTCAGCGCCGGCTCGAAGTGCGGAACAAACGCCAGCTCGCCCCTCGCCACGTAGTTGGTTGCCGCCATAACCTCGTCGGTTGTGACGCTGTGCTTTTCAGCGTGACCCTGGAGCGCCTTCTTGAGCGTCTCGCTGTAAAATTCGAATTTGCCCGTCTTGGTCTTGAATTTGTCCCACTTCTGCCGGTACTGGAACCGATGCGTGTTCCAGACCCCTTTCTCCTCGAAATCAGCCCAATTCGCGAGAGCGTCACCGTACTTGCCGTAATCGGGATGTGAGGAATCCCAGCAGGGACGGGTCATCATCTTGACCGCGTAGAGGGCGAACTCTCCACTGGTGGTAGGAGCCTGGCCCGTCTCCGGATCCGCGAACGCCTCGCGGAAGTAGCGTTGCATGTTGTCGAAGCCCTTTTCAGCGAGCTTTTCGGCGAGAAGCCACGGAACCTCGGACTCATCCTGCCTGACGTCCCAAAGCGGCTTGAGGACAGGCTTGGTTAGGCTGGCATAGCCATGGAGATTCTGTTTTGACTTGAGGAAGCTCCACTTCTCGAAGAGATGGTGAGCGGCCGGAAGCACCACATCGGCGAAGTGCGTCATTTCCGAAGCATGGGTTGTCACGTGGACGAAGAATGGGAGTTCGCTCAGGGCTCTCTCCCAACGGTCGGACCCCGAGCAGGAAAAGACGAAATTGGCCCAGTAGGCGATAGCCACCTTGATCTCGTAGGGGTCCTTGTTCAGCATCGCGTCGGCGACGTTGTTGGTGACAACCCCTCCGCCGCTCTTGCCACCATTCAGAACTGGAAACTCCAGACGTCCGCGCTGATCGATCTTGGGCTGTTTGGAGAGCTTCTTGGCAAGCTTGTCCTGGTAGGGCCCGAAGTCGGGAATACCACCCGTCGGGATCTTGGTCTTCTGGACAACCCCTCCCTTGCTGTCCACCGAACCCACCAGTCCGTTGAGTGCGTGGGCGGCGAGAGCCGCGTACCCGCCGCGGGCCTGCATGCAGGCCCCCGGCGAAAGCCAGCTGATCGTCGCCGGGGCGGCCTCGGCAAAACCAATGGCCACCCGGCGTGTCTGGGCCGCCGGGATTCCGCAGTGGGCTTCCGCCCACTCGGGAGTCCGGTTCTTGAGCTCCAGATTCCACCACCTCACGATCCCGTGGGTGTGGGTCTCGTCAAAGGACTTCTCGTCGACCGTGTCGCCGGCAACAAACCGGTTGACTCCATCCTGGAAATCGCCCACGAACTCCCGGCTCCAGAGACCCGAGGTCAGGATAACGTGAGCCATAGCCACGGCCAGGGCACTATCCTCGCCCGGGATGACGGGAAGCCACTCATCGGCCTTCGCGGCGGTGGCGGATAAACGAGGATCCACGACGGCGACCCGGGCGCGATCCCGGACGTGCCCCCAAATATTGATGGCGTGGGGTACCTGCCGATTCGACGACAGCGGATCGGCTCCCCAGCACAGCACGTAGCGGGTGTGCTCGAGATCGTAATCTCGGTAGTCCCAGTAACCTTCTGTGTAGTAGGCTCCGAACTTCTCGGCCTCGGCGCAGATCGCCGAGTGGCTGATGCCGTTGGGAGAACCGAAGACCTTCGGAACCGCCGAGTAAATGATGTCGCGAAGGTAGCTGTAACGGCCCCGGAGAACCGCGAACTTGTGGGTCTCGTCGCCGCGTCGAAGCTCCATCATCTTCTCCGCCACCAGATCCAGAGCTTCATCCCAGGAAATCGGCACGAAGCCTGGATCCTGGTCACGACCCTTTTTAGGGTTGGTTCGTCGCATCGGCACCTTTATTCGATCGGGGTCGTAGACCTGCTGCACTGCGATGTGAGCCCGAGGACAGACTTTGCCGTGATTGGCCTTGGAATGAGGGTTGCCCCGGATGCTCAATGCCCGTCCGTCGACCACCCGCACCTGAACCGGGCACCAACTGGTACAACCCTGGCAGGTTGAGGATACCCATCGTGCAGCCAGCTCCTTAGACTGAGCCGAAGCCTCACGGGTGAAGAAGGTGAACAGGGGACCTCCGCCCACTGCCGCGATCAAGCCCACCCCACCGACACCCTTGAGGAAGGTACGTCGGGAGCAACCATTTTCGCGCTCTCGGACTGCGACTGAGGATTTGTTCTGGGTCTTCATGGCATGTGCTCCTTCAAGAAAGGGTCAGAGGAGGAAGCTGGATCTGGCCGCCCAGCACGACTGCAAGGCGAAAGAAGATGCCTCCTAACAGGATCAGGACACTGGTTAATCCAATCACCATGACCTGGACAGTTCTGTGCGAGGACTCCCCGATCCACACCAACCAGGCGCCCAGGAGAAGCGGCAGGATGAGGCCAACGCCGATTCCGAGTCCCCAGAAGATGGGTCCCAGGGCCAGGTTGGCCGCGTCCAGCGCGAGTCGGTCGCTCAGCGTTCCGAAACGGAGGCTCACCCACCAGAGGAAAAAGGTCCCCAGCTGTAGGATCAACATCGCCGCCAGAACGTGCCGGACCGGTCTGAGGTCGTCCAGAAAGTGGCCAACATGTGACGGGTCGGAGAGCCGGCCGGCTAAACCCATCCGAATCAGGTGGGTCAGCATCACCGCCGCGATTCCGGTGGTGACGAAGCCGAGTAGGGCAGCCACCACCGTGGGCCCGGTGTTCCAGAGCGGCCGCGCAGTAATGACGGCAAGCAGAAACCCGTGGTAGGCACCGACGATTAACGCCAGCGGAACCAGGAGTCGACCCAGGACTCTACGGTTCCCGCTCGGGTCCGGATCGGGGTTTCGCCACTTGACCGCATACCAGATGCTGCCCACCACGAAGAGGGTCTGAAAGATCCCTCCCCACCAGAGGGGAGAGGTGGGGGCGAAGTGGGTAAAGGTATGGACCAGCTGCAAGGGCTGGCCCAGTTTGAGCAGCAAAAAGACCAGGCCCAGCACAACCAGCACGGGGGCCAGAAAGGCCGCCGTTTGGGGCACTCGCCGATAGCGACGACCCCAGAACTCTGCAAGGGCGACTGAGAAGAGAAAAGCCCCGACTCCGGCTCCGCCGAAGAACAGGTCAAGAGCAACTTTCCAGTCCCAGTAAGGACCAGCTTGGATGTTGTAGACGGTAGTGAGATCCATAGGGCTCCTTTAATAACTTCTTTGAGGGGTTATTAGAACTTGTAGTAAAAGGTGATTCGGAGGATCAAATCCGTATCGGGTCGCGTGCCGTCCTCTCGTTTGTCATAGCGAACGACTTCGACGTTGGGAATCAAACTGAACCCTTCGGAAACCTTCCAATCGATGCCGGCGAGAAAGAAGTGGAATTTGGCCGTGGGGTCAAAAGGGATGTAAGGAATTTTCGCTCCCTCAGGATTGGGATCAAACATCCGGTCGTAGCGCCCGATCAGAGTCACCCTTGGAGAAACGTCGACAAACCCGAAAAGGGACAAGACATCCAGGTCCACTTTAGAATCCCCTTTACGCTTTTGATGAGCGTACTGAATCCCCAAGCGGCCCCAATTCCGCTTGTAACCCAGAAAAACCTGATAGGTGTTGCGATCAGCCTGTAGGGGCCGTTGATCGTAATCACTGTAAAGTTCGAATATGAGTGAGTCATTTGGGTAAAAACCTAGTGAGGCTGAAGTGCCCTTTCCTTTGTTGGTCTCCCCTCGAGTACTCGAGCCATTGCCCACCATCAAGTGATAACGAACCTTTTTTTCACTTCCTAGACTGCCTCTGAAGGCCACACCCAGATCTCTTGAAGCCCCCATCCTTTGAAGATCCAGAACGGTTTTTTCAAGGGAACGGTAACTCCAAAAACCTTCCACCACGTTCCAGGTGGGGGTAGAGGACAGTCCGAGGTAGGTTTGATGCTGGTCTGTAAATTTCCAGCGAAGGTAGGCATCCTTGACGAAGGGCTCCAGTTTAGCGTTGGACCTGAAATCACCGGCCGAGTTCATTTCAAAACGCAGACGCATATCCAATTGCTCCGCCATCGTCTTGTCAAAGCCCAGGTATATGCGGCGAAACCAGAACCCGTTTCGGTCTTTCAAGCTCTCGTCATGACCGGCCGCATTCCAGTAGAGATCACCAAAGACCAGACCACTGATCTTCAACGCCCGATCGACCACAGGCTCCTGGACCAAAGATTGACTACCGACCTCTTCCGTTTGAACCACCTCAGCCTGGGAGGTGCTCTCGGTGGATGGGGTTTCAGATGGGCGCTGCCTCTGAAGCTCTTTTACTATTTGCTCGAGGACCTGGATGCGTTTCTCGAGCTGTTGAGTGTAGTCAGAAGACTCTGGATCGCTTTCCTGCTGGCCCCACAGGACGGAGTTTGGCGGGAAGCTCAGAACGAGGCTGAATAGAATAATTGCTCTGATTTTCAGATTCGTCATTGTTCCTCCTTCTCAAGTGGGTGAATGGTCGAGAAACCGGTATTGCTGATGACAAGTAGCCTTGTTAGGGGTTCTGGATGGTGGGGGAACAAGGCAGTCATAACATGTCTCAACATTGATCTAGACTCCTTGTTTACCTTAAGTGCAATCTATGTGCCCATTCCTGGTGTTTTAGGCAAGTGGTTGGTAGGAATAGACTTAACCATTCTCCTGAGACCGTGGGAGAAAGGTGAGACAGGTAAAATAGGGTTAAATCACACAGCCGCAGAGTGATTTAGCGGCAGCCCGCCGTTGAATGGTGAAAAGGAGCATCTCTCACACCTGGAAAGGGACAATAGATTGCTCATCCTGGCACGTAATTTTCTGGGGTAGAAGAGAATTAACTACCCGTTCGGGCCTCCGCTTTGCACCCCATCGCACTTGTGAATTACCATTGAGAAGCGAGAAGGAGAAGATGGAAGCAAAGGCTATTGGAGAAGGGGTGATTCCGAAAGAGCAGAGGATTCTGCT
>JAZFRU010000122.1:0-2705 GCA_036445815.1 Acidobacteriota bacterium
CTCCGAAGGAGGCCCTGTTCGTGGATGACCTGGTTGTCAATGTTCAGGGAGCGGAGAAAATCGGAATGAAAGGCGTTGTCTTCACGGGAGAAGATCAGTTGAGGAAGGATCTAGAGGAGTTGGGAATTCTGACCGGCTGACCGGGGACCGCTGGTCGAAGACCAGCGTGTTCCACGTTCCAGGTTCCACGTTCCACGTGAGTCCGATAAGCGTCCCGGGCGCTGGTCTTCGACCAGCGCGTTTCAAGTTTCATGTTTAACGTTTCACGAAAGAAAGAATGAAGTCCTGCGCCGAATCCGGATGCCACTCATAGATCGGGTGTGAGATAGTCGGGCTAATAAGCGGCCGCTGCACTGGGCTTGCCAACTGATCGAAAGACACCCATCTGTGATGCCCTACATGTTTTAGGTTTTGAGACAGTCTGAGGCGTGCGCCTCTACAGGTGTTTTCGTGAAACGTTAAACCTGAAACGTGAAACGCGGTCGAGTGTCAGCGAGACCGCTCCTCGCTACATATTCTTGTAATCCGGGCCTCCGCCCCCTTCAGGTGGAGTCCAAACAATAATCTGATAGGGGTCCATGATGTCGCAGGTCTTGCAGTGCACGCAGTTGCTGAAATTTATTTGTAGAGAAGACTGGTCCCGCTGGCCGACCATTTCGTAAACGTGGGCGGGACAAAAGTGCTGACATGGATTCCCGTACTCGGACGGACAACGATTGTGACAGACATCCGAGTCGAGGATCTTCAGATGACAGGGCTGGTCCTCTTCATGAGCAGTGTTCGAATAATAAACATCGGTCAGCTTGTCAAAAGTCAGCTGACCATCAAATTTCACCTCGTCAACCGTTTCCCCGCAGCTGTCCTTGAGCCGTTTCATCACCGTGTGTCCGGGTTGGGCGGGGAATGGATCCCTCAGTCCCCTACCGTTGCTGAGAAACTGCAACCCGGCATGGATCATTCCGGTCCAGAAGCCTCGCTGAAAAGACTGACGGAAATTTCGCACCTTCCAGAGTTCCTGTTTGGCCCAACTCTTTTCAAAAGAAGTGGAGAAGCTACTGAGCTGATCAGCGGAGTAATCGTTCTGGAGGAGGGCTTCAAAAATCGATTCAGCCGCCATCATTCCAGATTTTACGGCCAGGTGAATTCCTTTCAAACGTTGGGAATTCAAGAACCCTCCTGAATCTCCAACAACGAGCAAGCCGTCCCCATAATGACGGGGCATGGAATAGTACCCCCCTTCAGGAATCGCCTTGGCTCCATAAGAGACGATCTTGGCCCCTTCCAGCATATCTTTGACAAATGGATGACGTTTGAATCGCTGAAGGAGGTGATGGGCGTCCAGCGAAGGATCCTTGTAATCAAGCCCGACCACAAGCCCAAGGTCAATCAGATTGTCCCTCATGGTGTAAATGAATCCCCCACCGAATTCCCGGGTTCCCAACGGATATCCAAGGGTGTGGTAAACCCGTCCGGCTTCGATGTTTCCAGATGCTTGCCAGATCTCCTTCACCCCGACGGCATATATCTGAGGATGGCTTTTCTCGATTAGATTCAAGCGCTGTTCGGCCTGTTTGGCCAGCGTTCCCCGAGGTCCCTCTCCCAACACCGTGACCTTGGCCAAGACATCAATACCTGGCTCCGCGTTGGCCTTGGGATTGCCATCCCTGTCGATTCCCCGGGATCCCATCCTTGCTCCAGTAATCGACTTCCCTTCATGCAGCAGTTCCACAGCCGGAAATTCAGGATAAACCTCAACCCCGTTTTTCTCACACAACTCGGCTAACCACTTCACCAGTTTTCCCAAAGAGGCCACATAGTAGCCATGGTTCTGAAGGGGAGGCGGAGTGATGGGAGACCGAAAGCTCCCGTTGCGGGTGAGAATGAACAGAGCATCGTCCTCAACGGGAGTATCATAGGGTGGGGTGTCATCAGTCATCCCCTCCAACAGCTCATCGAAGGCACGAGGATCAACGACAGCCCCACTGAGGGCATGAGAACCGATTTCTCTACCCTTCTCCACCACCAGCAGCGTAAGATCTTCGAGCGTCTCTCCCGACTTCGTTCCCGACTCAATGGCCTCATTGTGATTTCGAATCAGACGAGAAAGATGAAGGGCCCCGGCCAGGTTAGCGGGTCCAGCTCCCACAAAGAGAACATCGACTTCGAGGCGCTCTCGTTCCATGGGCGCTCATGTTAGCACACGGCATGTCGTGCTACTGGGCGCCATCACGTTGTCGTGTTGTGCACGATCCTGTAGCGACCTGTCATCGGCAGGGGGCAGTTGAATCGCGCTCTTGAACTCAGCTCCCACAACTTGCTAAGGTATCGTCCCATGGTTTCTGCGACCCAAATACGAAAAGGAATGATTCTCATTCACGATGGCGATCCCCACCGCGTTCTTGAGTCTCGGCATCGAGCTCCCGGAAAAGGGGCAGCAATCGTGCGGGCTCTGCTCAGAAACATACGCACCGGGGCCTCCTATGAACACCGGTTCAATTCTCAAGAAAACGTGGAACGCGCCATTCTGGACCAACAGGAGATGGAATTTCTGTATCAGGATGGCCCTCTGTACCACTTCATGAACACAGAGACTTTTGAACAGTTCCCTCTCGATCAGGAACTTCTGGGAGATTTTCACAACTATCTCCGAGAAGGTGCCCTGGTTCAGGTGGAATTCCTTGAAGATCAGCCCATTACCGTGACAC
>JAZFRU010000123.1:0-5178 GCA_036445815.1 Acidobacteriota bacterium
GTACCCGAAAGGCCTCGAGCGGGCTTGACCGTGATCGAGATGGCCTTATCTGATGCAAAGCCGTAACTGCAGCTCAAAAGCAGCAAGGGAACGAGCAAGTATTTCATCTGGACTCTCCTGACGCGATTCTCCGTCTCGCCAGGCCGGCGATCCGGTCGACTTGACCGGGGGGAACGAGACCTGACGAGCACTGTTTCATGGTTCACAACTGGCACCGAATTGAGACTTCAAGCCCTCGAAGTCGAGATTGTATCCCGTCGAATCGGATTCTTTTTGATAGAACACGACTTCGTCTTCCCAGTGTGGGTAGGCCGCGACAGCAGTCTGATAGGCTTCTTTTGCCGCCATATAGTCGTCTTCAAACTCGCACGAACACTCATCGACGCACAGGCAGCCCTCGGTTCCCCCACCATTATTTTCGATGCAAGTCATGACTTTTTCCGAAAGACGATCGATCGCATCGCTGACAGCGGCGGCAGTTTCGATTTCGGTTTCATTCTCGAGTGTCAGGGTTTCCACAGCGGCCGCCCCACTCACCAGGCCGATAGAGCCGAATAACAAAACCGTTGGCCACGGGAATCTAACACTTTTCATGCTTGTCGCTCCTATACGATTTGCCCTGCCCCATTGCTTCACCGGAAACATCTCTGGTCCCAGAAGAAGCGGCCAGCATCTTTTGGATGGGTCATGGGCGAGACGAAAAATAGCTCCATGGATGGGATCTTGTCAGCAGCACGGTCACCAGGCCGCCCCCGATCAGTCTGCCGTACAGGCTCATCGACAGGCCGGCAACCAGAAGCGTCAATACCAGCGCTCCTGCCATCCAAAGAAGCAGAAGTCCCAGCGCCCAGAGTCGGCCTTTGAGCATAAAGATCCCTGAAATCAGGGTGACGGGAACCCCGATGAAAGCATGGGCAAGCTGGAAGGAAAAAGGTACGTCAATCAAGCCACCACCGGCCATTGTCGCATTCAATTCCAGGGTCATCTGATAGGCTTCCGGGCTGAGGATGACAAAGCCCTTGGGTATCAGTGAAAAGAGGGCATAAGCCATGAACAACCATGAAATAACGGTGACGATCCAGGGCCGTTTCGGGGGAGATTCCATTTCCGGCTGACTCGAGTGTGAACTATTTCTTCCAGGCCAGATCGGGCATCTCTGTAAATTTGACCACACACCCCCAGGCGTTTTCCGATATCTGTTCTACCCGAAAAACAGTGCCTTCAGCATCCAGGATCACGAATGGGTCGTCGCTCCCATCGGGCCATCGCATCCTTAATTTCACTTCGTCACCAAGGTCCAAACAGGTATCTGCAATAAGATAGGCGGAACCCGCACTGATGTCCCTTGCCTCGACGATCTTTTCCCCATGGCTGCTGAAGATGGCCTTTCCCTTGAAAGGGAGACGCAGCCGCCTGAATCCTCTTCGATTTTCCTTACTCATCGCATCTATCTTCCCTGAGGAAGTATCTCCACGACCCTCTGCTGTGAAAATTTCAAAATAGTCGCAGGGTCATCATACCGGGTGCCTCTTCCATGGGGTCCTGTCCGAAGTTCGCGGAACGGGCACAAATTCAGGATGCGAACACACTTCTCTTGCCGGCGCTTCGGTTGATTATTCCGAGAGGCTCTGACCCGGGCCGATGAGGAAGAACGGCTCACGGGTTGTATGTAAAGGCATCTTGTATGGCCAATACCTCCTCCAGGCACTCAAAAAACACCTCCACAACTCGCTTGTCGAAGTGTTTTTCACTTCCTTCTTTCAACATTTCAAAAGCCTTCTCATTGGGAAAAGGATCCTTGTAGGGCCTCTTGCTGGTCAGCGCGTCAAAGACATCGGCAACGGCACACACACGTCCCAGCAGGGGAATCTGTTCTTTTGCCAATCCTGTCGGATAACCGCTTCCATCCCATTTCTCGTGATGGGACAGGGCGATGACCTGACCGGTTTTGATCAGTTCCGACTCCGAACCGCTGAGGATGTCGGATCCCATGATCGTGTGTTGTTTCATGATCTTCCATTCTTCAGCATCAAGTTTCCCCGGCTTACACAGAATGGCATCGGGAATGCCGATCTTCCCGACATCATGCATGGGACTGGCATGCATAACGATCTCCACTTCGTGGCGCGGCAGATCGAGGCCACGGGCCAGGACGGTACAGTAACGGCTCATCCGTTTGATGTGTATGGCCGTATCCTCGTCCTTGTATTCGGCCACGATAGCCAACCGCTGGACGGTATCCAGATGCGCCTCTTCAATGCGCTGCTTGGCGCTGGTAAGACCCGAGATCAGCCGCCGGTTGGTCAACGCCACTGCGGCCTGTGAGGCCAAGGAGGCGACGGGGTCTATCCGATCGGGATTGAAGGGCATCACGTCCCTGGTATCGGGATCCACGGCATTGACCAGCTGCAGGACTCCGATCACTTCAGACTCATGATTCTTCATGGGAATCACAAGCATCGATTTGGTTCGATAGCCTGTTTCGGCATCATAGGTGTGGGCTCCGCTAAAATCGAAGCCTTCCGTCTTATAGATATCTCCAATGTTCACGAGATGCTTGGTCAGAGCGACGTGTGACGAAACATTGGTATGGTTCGGCTTGCCTTTCACATGCAACGGCACGGGAGGCAAAACAGTCTTTACTCCACTGGTGCCTCCTCTTCTCAAATTCATCGAATCGCTCTGTAAGATCTCGAAGCGAAGATGCTGCTCCTCCTCATCGAGGATATAGAGGGTCCCACCGTCGGCATCAGTGAAATCCCTGGCCTCATCAACAATCATCTCCAGAAGCTTGCTGAGGTTTTGTTCGGCCGACAGAGCGATGCCTATCTGGGCAAGATCTTTGACGCTAGCAGTCATGAGAAACCCTCTTCTTCAAGACACCTTATGGGCGTCGGTATTATCAGTTGTGTCTGAAAGGAACTCCGCCTAACAAGTGTACCCGGTTTGAAGATCCAGATGCCAGGAATCGCTGCTCACGGGATCCTCTGTCGGCCGGTTTACCTCCGGAACTGCCGAAAGTTTACCTTGCAATTATGGTTGGATAAGAATGACAGAAATCTCTTGTAGTCTCGATCGGGTAAATTGAAATGTTTTATCAGACGCCGGTATCTCCCGTTGCAAACTCCCAGGCCGAGGGCAATGATCTGGCGAACTTCCTCTCGCGACAGATCTCGATCCAGAAAGGGATCACGCACAGTCCCCCAAAAGTCCCCCTTGCCGGACGCCAACACTTCGACGATGGTTTCGACGTGGGATGACTTATTGTGAGGCACAGGGTAGTCCTCCAATCTCCAGGCGATGTGTTCCGATGATATCGAACGTCCCACGGTCAGGTGATACGCACTTTCGATAATATTTTCCAGTTCGCGCACATTCCCGGGAAAGGAATATCGAGTGAGCAGGAGAAGAGCTGCATCACTCACATCCTTCTCGTTGCCGGTTTCACCATTCAGGCCAGCCAGGATGTACCGAATCAGAAAAGGTAGATCGGACAAGCGCTTTCGAAGCGGAGGAACTCGGATTTGACAGACATTCAGTCGATGATACAGGTCTTCTCGAAACTCGCCCTTCCGGATAAGCCCGTTCAGAGCCTGATTGGAAGCAGCTACGACTCTGACGTCAATGGGGCGCTGTTCCGTTTCACCCAAACGCCGGATCTTCTTTTCTTCCAACACCCGAAGCAATCTTGACTGCAAACCCACGGGCATGGTGTCAATTTCATCCAGAAAGAGTGTCCCTTTGGAAGCCGCCTCGAACAGTCCGAGCTTACCCTCCACAGCGCCTGTGAAGCTTCCACGACTGTGTCCGAATAGTTCGCTTTCGATCAGATCCGGAGGCAATGCCGAGCAGTTGATAGGAAGAAAACGTTCTCGCCTCCGATCACTCAAAGAGTGAATTCCCTGAGCAACCAGTTCCTTGCCGGTTCCGCTTTCGCCGGCGATGAGCACTGTAGAATTACTGCTTGCTGCACTTTTGATCTCGGCAAACAGCTTTTGCATCACCGCGTGCTTCCCCACAATTACACGCTGTTCATCCACCCTCAGGGAATCTCCGAAGTCCACTGAGATATCACGCTCTTCAAAGCGATGAATTAGCTGCAGTTCCAGAATACTGGCCACACAGCTCAGAAAATCGAGTTGCTCTTCAGAGATCCCCTGGCCCTTGTCTTCTACATAAAGAAGTCCCAGGAGATGGCCATTGTCGCACAAGGGAATCCCCAAGGAATTCCTTTCGTCCCAATCCACTGCAGACGCATTCCGAGATAGGAAAAGCCGTTCACCTTTCCACGATTGAGCCACCAGTTCCTTCCCTGTTCTGCGACACCGCCCAATCGAAGCAACCAGGGACAGTTCTTCACTCGGAGTGTTGCGCAACAAAAGATTGGCAGCAATCGAGGGCAATGCCTCCGCTACGATTTCAAGGGTTCTTTCTCCCATTTCCCCTTCACAAACCGTTTCTCCCCTCAAGTTGGCCAGATGGCGGAGTTGGACACAGAACCTTGGCACTGTCCTGGATTCTGTTGGAAGAATTTCATCGCGGTCAACCTCTATCGGTAGAATGAACTGTTTTGAAAAGCCTTGTCGATAATGAGGAGAAATGTGCAGCAGACGCGCCTTGAGAATCTGAAGGGCCTGAGAATAACGCTGAATTGCAGCCTCGCGATTCCCCAATGATGCCTCAATTTTTCCCAAGGTGTGGAAGATTTCAGAATGCAGGGCCGGTCTTTCCACCCTTTTCGCAACCTGCAGGGCCCGTAAACAATAGGTTCGAGCCTGGGAGAGACGGTCCGCAGCCGCCAGATATTTCGCATAGAGCATCCAGCCCCGCACCATCATCGGAAAATAGAATTCGTCCTTGGCAAGAGACAGACCTTCCTGAATATAGCTCTCTGCCTCTTGAACCCTATCCCTTTTGAGCAGGATCTCACCCTGAACGAGTCCCACCTTCGATCGGTAGTAAGGCATGTACGAAGGAAACACATCCCTGGCCTTACAGGCCGTTTGCCAGGCTCTCCCATAGTGACCACGAAGCAGGTGAACCTTGGTCATAAGGAGCAGATAACGCCCCCTGGTTACAGGGTTCTCCTTCACGTTCACTAGTGACGCTACTTTTAATGCACGATCCAATCTCCCTAGTAGTAACCAAGACCATCCCATCGCAAGTGTGGCACCAACA
>JAZFRU010000124.1:0-8376 GCA_036445815.1 Acidobacteriota bacterium
TTGAATCCTGGGGTTTACTCCGTATACAATAGGCATCTAGGGTGGGGACGTAGCTCAGCTCGGCAGAGCGCCTGGTTCGCAATCAGGAGGCCGAGGGTTCGAATCCCTCCGTCTCCACCAACAAGCCCATCTCGGGAGCTGCTCCGTAGGAGCGGAAAAATCTAATCCGGTCTTCTCTGTGCCTTGGTGTCTCTGTGGTGAGCATCTTCTCTGTGTCTTGGTGGTGAGAAGCCGCTCATAGGAACCCTGCCCCCTGATCAAAGGAAGCCCAAACCTGGAACGTGGAACGTGGAACCTGGAACGCGGCCGAGCGAAGCGAGGCCGCTACCCCTGCGGCAGACTCTCGCACAAATAAGGATCTCGAGTGGGCACCAGTTTACGCTTGCCCAGTGCTCGAAAGACAATCCAGAAAAACAACGCCAGGACGCCCACCATCGGTCCGATCTCCCAGATTCCCAGCAATGGCTCGGCGCCGAAGGTGGCGGGCATTACCATGATGTACAGGTCCAACCATCGACCGACCAGAATCACAATCGCCATCTGCATCATGACCTTGTCGTCCCGCTTGTTGACCCGGGGGAGCAGCAGAATAAACGGAATCAACCAGTTCAGCAACACGTTCAGAAAAGATAGAGAACCCCAGCCTCCGAAGTGGCGAAAGATGTAGTAGGTCGTCTCTTCCGGAATGTTGGAATACCAGATCAGCATGTGCTGTGAAACCCACATATAGACCCAGAAAAAGCAGAAGCCATGCATGAGCTTACCCAGATCATGCAAATGGTCGGTAGTGAAGACGTTGTCATAGCCCATCTTTCTGAGAATCACCAGGAAAACCACGACGATGGCCAATCCACTCAGAAACATACCCGCCAGGCTCATCCAGGCAAACACCGTGCTGTACCAGTGGGGCTGAAGGGACATGAGTAGATCAATGGCTGCCAGGCAGGTGGTGTATCCACCCACGATGATAAAGATGGCTGAATTACGAACGTTTCTGTGGGTGTATACCAGATCGCCGTCCAGGTCCTGTCGCACTGAGTTCCTGACAATGACCCGGCTCATGAAAATCCAGACCAGAAAGTAAAGCGCCAACCGGAGGATGAAGAACTCCTGATTGAGCCATGCACTCTTGGCCTGGAGGATTGCATCCTCGGCAACGGCGTCCTGATGAGACCAGTGGTAAAGATGATGGATACCCGGAATCAAGACCACCGCACCCACGGCCGCAGCCACCAAAGTGGAGGTGATGGCCTCGGGTATTCGGCGAAAGGCGACTCCCCAACCAGCATTGGTAACGTACAGGACGGCAATCAGGAAGCTGGCTCCCAGGCCCAGGGACATCAGATAATATTCGGCGATCAGGAAATTAGGCCAGATCCTCTCAGGGGTTATCCACAATCCCAGAACAAAGACCAGCAACCCGAACCCCATCAGCAAGCCCAGAAGCCGTCTCACGCCCAGGGGAACTTTCAAAACAGGCACATCGAGCATCATGGCTGGTCCTCCGGTTGGCCGTCGGGTTCACTTCCCTGAAGGATTCTCAAGTGAGCGATCACCTGCCATCGGTCGTCACGATCGATCAGAGACCCGTAGGGTGGCATGTTTCGATACCCGCGCGTCAGAATGTAAAATAACTTCCCATCCGGCATATCGCTGGCCGATCTGGTCAAAAGAGACGGTGCCGGGGGATAGCCTCGCCTGGATACCGATCCGCCGCCATCTCCTGTCGCGCCATGGCACACCTGGCAAAAAGTCTCATAGACGACCCGGCCTCGTTTCGAATCAGCTGCTCGACCGGATCCAAAGGGATTGATCAGTTCCCTGCCTGCTCGCTCCATTTCCGGGTCGGAATCACCAAAGGGAAACGGCATGTGACCGCGAGCGATGGTCCCCGCCACGGGTTGGCGTTGAGTCAACCCATCGGCAAAATAGGGATTCACCGACTGGGATTGGTAGGCAGCCGATTGGCCCATGTCCATGAACAGCTCCCAATTGCGCCGATCAGGAACGGGCCCCAGCAACCATTGCAAGCCCAGCAAACCCACCAGCCCCACCAGGGCAACAAACACGAACTTGTTCAACGAATTCCCTCCGCCAGTTCTCGAATCTCCACTGCGTTGCAACTTTCCCACAGGGTTTTCAAACCGATCTGGTCAAACGAAGAGTCCTCCTGAACCATGGCCAGGACAAATCGGTTGTTGGTCACCTCTTCATGGACCAGCCGGGCCGGTTTTCCTGGATATAAACGCGCCCGAATCAACATCGCCAGGGTCACGCCGACCCCTCCAATGAGAACCGTCGTCTCGAACATGACCGGCAAATAGGCAGGCAGCGAGTTGAAGGGCCTCCCTCCCACATTGAGAGGCCAGTCGATGGCCCCGATCCAGAATTGAGCCAGCGTTGCTATCAGAAATCCCCCTCCGGCCAGGACCAGGCAAACCCAGGTCAATCGACTGGGTCGCAGTCCCATCGCCTCATCCAGTCCATGTACCGCGTAAGGGGCGTAGACATCGTAAATCTCATAACCCCGTTCGCGGGTGGCCCGGGTGGCTCGAACGACGTCTTCCTCGTTTTCAAAGATTCCCAGAAATAGTGGTTTCGCCATGGCCTACCCTTCGAGGGCCAGTTCTCCTTTCCCCGCTGGTGGAGTCGGAACCCGTTTTTCATCGGAGGACGGTGGATGGGGCCGCGCATAGTTCAAGACGGCTTTAACCTCCCCGATGGCAATAAACGGCAACAACCGGGCAAACAGTAAAAAACAAGTGAAAAAGAGCCCAAAACTGCCCGCCAACGTTGCTAGCTCGATGATCGTCGGTGAATACATGGCCCAGCTGGAGGGCAAGAAATCCCGATGCAGGGAGGTCACCACAATGACAAACCGCTCGAACCACATTCCAATATTGATCACAATCGACATGATGAACACCGCTATCAGGTTGCGGCGCACCCGTTTGAACCAGAGCAACTGAGGCAAAACGACATTGCAGAGCACCATGATCCGATAGGCCCAGGCATAGGGTCCCAGGGCCCTGTTCAGAAAAACGAAACGTTCATAGTGATTGACCGAGTACCAGGCCATGAAGGCCTCCATCGAGTAGGCCAGAGCCACGATCCCACCCGTTGCCAGGATGACCTTGCACATTTTCTCAATGTGGTCGACCGTGATGTACTCCTCGTAATTGAGCACCTTGCGGGCGATCAGCATGAGGGTCAAAACCATGGCGAAACCGGAAAATACCGCCCCTGCAACGAAGTAGGGCGGAAAGATCGTGGTGTGCCAGCCTGGAATCACGGCGGTGGCGAAATCCATGCTGACGATGGAGTGGACCGACAAGACCAGCGGAGTGGCAAAGGCCGCCAGAAGCATATAGGTGGTTTCATATCTCACCCAGGTACGCGTCGAGCCATTCCAGCCAAAACTCATCCATCCATAGATCACTTTCTTGAACCGGGACTGCGTCCGATCCCGCAGGGTGGCCATATCCGGCATCAATCCGATGTACCAGAAGACAGCAGAAATGATGAAGTAGGTGCTGATCGCGAAGAAATCCCACAGCAGCGGTGAGCGGAAGTTCACCCACAAAGGTCCTCTGAAGTTGGGGTAGGGTGCAATCCAGAAGAACAACCACGGTCTCCCCATATGAATCAAGGGGAACAGGCCGGCACACATGACCGCGAAGAGCGTCATGGCTTCTGCTGAACGGTTGATGGAGGTACGCCAGCGCTGCCGAAAAACAAAAAGGATGGCGGAGATCAGGGTTCCGGCATGTCCGATGCCGACCCAGAAGACGAAATTGGTGATGTCAAAACCCCAGCCGACGGTACGATTCAATCCCCAGGTTCCGATTCCTGTATAGATCTGATAACTGACTGCAATCACACCGATTCCCAGTACCGTCAAGGCCGTCAAGAAGGCCATCCACCACAAACCGGTAGCGCGTCTTTCCAGAGGTCTGGCCACGTCATCGGTGACATCACCCAGGCTCTTGTGCCCACCAATCAGCGGTTTTCTCAAACTCGAATAGACTTGGGACATATCGTGTTATTAGAGCTCAGCTTCAGCGATCCTTAGCCGTGCCCTTCCCCGGCATCCTCCTTGTTTCTGACCTTGGTCAAATATCCTATGCTCGGTCTGAAATTCATCTCCTCCAGCACCCGATAGTGTCGAGGATTGTCGATCGCTTGTGTGATTCGGCTTTCCGGATCGTTCATGTCGCCAAACACGATGGCATCGGCCGGACACGACTGCTGGCAGGCAATTTTAATGTCACCGTCCACCATCTCCCGTCCCTCTCTCTTGGCTTCGTATTTGGCTTCCTGGATCCGCTGAATACACAGCGAGCACTTCTCCATGACCCCTCGGGTTCGTGTGGTGATGTCGGGATTCAACACCAGGTTTTCACGGACATCCTCGGTCCGGTAGTCAAACCAGTTGAAGCGACGAACCTTGTAGGGACAGTTATTGGCGCAGTAGCGAGTTCCCACGCAGCGGTTGTAGATCTGCTGGTTGATCCCCTCGTCATTGTGAACCGTGGCCAGAACCGGACACACGGCCTCGCAAGGCGCATGGTCGCAGTGGTTGCACATCATGGGCTGATGGACCGTCTCCACATCCTGATCGTCTCCCGAGTAGTAGCGGTCGATCCGAATCCAGTGCATATCGCGCCGCCTGTACACTTCATCCTTGCCCACCACCGGAACGTTATTCTCCGCCTGACAGCCGACCACGCAAGCGGAACACCCGGTGCACCGGTTCAGGTCGATGGCCATTCCCCAGTGATGTCCGGTATAGACATAGTCCTGATCCCACAACTGGAGCACCTCGTGCTCGAAGTGATTCCCCGATGCGGGATCCTCGCGGTAGGCCGTCAGGGTGGTGTCCCGTACCATGTGTCGCTGGGCTCCGCCCAGCTTCTCGGGCACCGTCACGGTGTGATGGGTCTGGGTGAGAGCCAGTGGAGATCTTTGACCGGTCGGCTCCAGTGAGACGGCATTCACGAAGGTTATGTTGGGGCCCTGCCGGGCGGTATACAAAAAGGCATTTCCACCGATTGTTTCACCTTCCAAAACGGTGGCCTTCCCCTGAATCCAGCGGGCACCTACCTTCGAAAAACGGTCTGTTCCCTGCCGCCCGTAACCGAGAGCGATGGCGATCACCTTCTCGTGCTGACCCGGCTGAATCTGAACTGGAAACTCAAGACTGGTATTGCCTGCAGTGACCCGTACCCGGTCGCCCTCCTGAAGTTTCAGGCGGCTGGCCACGGCTGGAGCGATACAGGCATAGTTGTCCCACACCACCTTGGTGACAGGATCGGGAAGTTCCTGAAGCCAGGGATTGTGGGCGTGGCGCCCATCACGCATCGAGATCTTTTCGTACAGAACCAGGGCGTAGCTGTTCTCATCCAGGGTCGCAGCTGCAGCCGGCTCCAGTGCGTCCAGCTGGAAGGCGGCCGCCGCCAAAGATCGGGGTTGTACCCGGGCATACCCGTCATGCACCGACTGATTCCAGAACTCTTCAAAATCTCCGATTTTGCTTTGTCGTGGGAAGACCTCCTCTCGGAAATGACTGCGAAGCCTTTCCAGATCGGACGGCTCATTTCCCATCCAGGAGGACAGGCACTGGCACAGCGACCGGGTCCGACCCAGAGGTGCGAGGACGGGCTGAGAAAGGCTGATGACTCCCGAGGTCAGTTCCTGCTCGCCCCAGGCCTCGAGGGCATGATGAAGGGGACACACGTACCGCACGACCCGGGCCGTCTCGTCGAACTGCTCGGCGAAAGCCACGGTGATGGGAATAGACTCAAGGGCCTGGGTAAACTGATCCGCATAGGGCAGGCTGTAGGCCGGATTCACCCCGGCGATCAGTAAAGCTTTCACCTCACCGGCCTGCATGCGGCCGAGAAGTTCGAAAATCCGGCGGTCGTTCCCATTGGCTTGAAAGGAAGGCTGGTCCAGATCCAGGGTGGTGCCGTAGTTGCCCAGAAGATGATTGATGAAATTGACCAACAGCTGATTTTGAAAGTCGTTGACTCCGGAAACCACCAGACTTGCTCCACGCGCATCCAGAAGTCTCTCCACCATCTGGTCCAGAAGGTCCTGGTCCACCTCGACTGCAGCGGGCCCTGCCAGGGGAGCATCCACACCCGATCGGTCCGCCAGGCGACGGGTCAAGGCGGCGAGCCATGCGAATAGATCATCGGGACTGACTTTGATTCTCTGATCGGCGTTGGAGCCGGTCAGCGACATCCGCCCCTCCAGTTGCAGATGGTGGGAGAGCTGTGGGGACTCCCCTTCCAGGGTTCTCCCGGAGGAATAGCCCTTGGTGAACTCTACCGGTGAAATCCAGGTTCCCAGAAAATCGGCATCGAAGCTCACGATGACTCGGGCACGATCGAAACGGTAGTGCGGCAGTCTTCTCTGCCCATGGGTTTGCTGGTGGGCATCCAGAATGGCCGAACACGAAACTGGATCGTACTCGATGTGCTCGGATCCCTCGAAACGGGCCAGGAATTGGTTGATCCGCGCTCTTTCGCTGGGACTGCTGACAGTACCCGTGAGTACAAACACTCCATCACTGAGGGCCTCCAGGCCTTCGGTGACCGCAAGGTCCAGATCGGCCCAGTTCCCCGGCTGTCCGTTGATCATTGGATCTTGAAGCCGCTGGGAGTCATAGAGGCTCAACACCATGGCCTGCCCGACGGCACAAAGACCGCCTCTGGAGAGAGGATGCTCCGGATTCCCCTCGATCTTGATGGGCCGGCCATCCCTGTTCTTGGTCACGATGCCGCATCCCGCGGTACAGCCCCGGCACGTCGAAGAATACCAGTAGGCTCGCCCCGGTATCATTTCCTCCGGTCGATTGAGCAAAGGAATGACCTTCTCCAACGGCCCCCGGGAACAGCCGGCCAGTGTACTTCCGGCAATGGAAAAACCCGCCGCCGTCAAGAAGGAGCGTCTGGATACCGCCGCCTCGGGAAATTCGGCTCCCGGCTCGACGTCCAGTCGTGGTGGTGGTTCCGGAAATTCGCTTTCCAGAGTCTCGAGATAGGCAGTCGTCTGCTCCCTCTCTTCGATCCCTTTCCAGTGTTTTTTCGATTCTTTCATCACGCTAGTTTTGCCCGATTGACCTGGACTCAGTAATGACACACCCCGCATTCGGTGGAGGCGACTCTCCCCACAAGTTCGGGCACCAATCCATTGTTGACATCTCGATGACAGTTCACACACCAACCCATGGAAAGAGTGGAAATCTGAGCTACCCGCTCCATGGTCTCGACCGGCCCGTGACAACTCTGACAGGCCACACCCGCCGTCACGTGGGGCCGATGATCGAAATAAACGAAATCGGGCAGCCGGTGAATCCGGGTCCACTCGATCGGCCCGGTGGCCATCTCTTCCTGGTAGGCCATCTGGTCGGTATCGAATCCCACCGACTGGTAGAGCTTGGCCAGTTCATCGGAGATGATGAACTGAGCTTCCCGGTTCTCCAACTGGTCTTGTTGCTCCTGGATCTGGGTCTCGTCCCATCCGCCGGTCACAAAGCGGTGACAGTTCATGCAGGTGGTGGCCGCCGGAATCCCTGCCACCGGACTCTTTTCCACGCCGGGATGACAATAAAGACACGACATTTTAAGATCTCCGCTGTGCAAACGGTGGGAGAAAGAGATGGGCTGCTCCGGCGCATACCCCTGGTGATTTCCAGGTAGATTCAAATCGGCCACCGAAAAGAAGATGACGTAACAAGCCACCAATACGACAGCTGCCAAAAGGCTGAGTTGTTTCCTCAGCTTCATCCTCGGATGTACTCCACTTGAAGCATCACCTTTAGCTGGATTAACACGGCTTTTCCGCGCCCTTTCGCGCATAGAACCACCAATTGACACCGAGGCAGCTCAGGTAATAAACAGCAAATCCGTAAAAGGCATACTCGGGGGTCCCTTGCTGGATCTGGCCGCCGAACACCTGGGGAATGATGAAGGCTCCGTAGGCTGCCACCGCCGAAATCCAGCCCAGAACCGGTCCCGCCAGTTCCGACTTGAAGATGATCGGAACCATTCGAAAGGTTGACCCGTTGCCGATTCCCGTGGTGGTGAACAGCAGCAGGAAGAGCAGCAGAAACGGAAAGAAATAGGTCTCGGGAGTCTCGGAAGCACCTGCTTGGCGAACACAGTAGGCGACTCCCAGGGCCGAACCGATCATGACCACGGTATCCCACTGGGTCACGCGAGCTCCCCCGATCTTGTCCGAGAGAGCCCCTCCCACCGGCCGGATCAGGGATCCCACCAGAGGTCCCAGCCAGGCATAGGCCAGAGGATTGGGGGCACTGGGATTGATCGATCCATCGGGAAGGTACCCGAATACATCCTGGATCAGTTT
>JAZFRU010000125.1:0-4777 GCA_036445815.1 Acidobacteriota bacterium
AGGACACGTTTGAGTTCGTCAAGGACAACGCCTGAAAAGTCGAAGGATTCTTCGTTGTCCGTGGCCCGGCATGCCTTTAAAATGGCGTTGTTGAGATTGACGATGTCCACGTCAATGCCATTTTGCCGGAGCTGGGCGGCCAGGACGCCGAGGCCGTAGGCCGGGAAATTGGGGTAACGCCCCAGTTTGCAGGTTTCGTAGCTGAAATGGTTCGCGTCGCCGTCGGGAGGTACGACCAGGAGAACCCTGGAAATGGAACGATCGGGGAAGCAGCGGGTGAGTTGTTTCTCCACGGCCCGGATCTCCGGACTCTCGGGGGCCATTTGAGCGGCATCAACCGTCCTGATTTCCTGAGTAGAGAGGCTTTCCGTCCTGCGATTGTCCTGGCTGGGATGATTCTTCACTTCACGGGATATTATACCCTTTTAAGGGGAGGCAGGGCCGGCTTGAACCAGGGCTCGAATCTTGTCCAGAATTCTGTCGACGGTCGGTGCTCCGTTATCCAGATGAGGTGCGAAACCCGCGCTTCTCTCCTCCAGACCCAGGGTGTGGACCGGGATCGAGGTTTTGAGCATCAACTCGTGGGCGATGGATCGAGAAGGTCCGCCGACCTCGAAGTCGGAATCAATCACGAGGCCCAGGTTCGTTTTCTTGAGCGAATCGAGCATATCGGTTGTGGGAGCAAAGGGCTTCAACCACATCAGGTGAATCAGGTCGCATTTGATGCCATCCTCTGCAAGAATTTTCACGGCCTCGAGGGCGTTCAACCGGGTGGCGCTGATGGCGATCAAGGAGATCCTGGCCTCCGGTTGAATGTCATTTTCCATCTCATGATCGATGGGAAAACTTTTCCGATGTTCGCTCATGTACAGCGGGTCATCATGGTCCAGGAACCACTGCCATGCTTCCAGCCACTCCCCGGGAGTCATGGGGGCACAGACCGGCATGCCCGGCATCCTCATGACCATGCCGTGATGGCTGGCCGAGGCCACAGGGCCCATGCCTCCCTCCATGGCGATCGAGCGGATGAGAATCGGGCAGGGGCGGTTCCACATGTCCTTTGACTTGGCTGCGTAATTGAGCAGAGGGGCCGCGTTGTACCACATGAAGCCCTGGTATCGAATGACGTAAATGGGTCTGCGGCCGACCAGGGCCGCACCAACGGCGATTCCGGAACCTGCCACGTCAGCCATCGACAGTTCGACGATGCCTTCCGCTTCGGTCAGTTCAGGGACCGTTCCCCCGATCCAGCCCACGGCGGTGACACACTGTCCGAAGAGAAGTCCGTTGTTGTTTATTAGATGATCGCGGGTTGTCTCGCCTATGGTTTCCGCAACTGTTCTTGCCATATCGTTTCCATGCTTTTCTCGGCTTCGTTTTCAAGCTGCTGTGCCTGTGATTCCAATCCCAGTGTCTTGAGCTCCTGCTTCATCAATTCGAATCGATCCCATTCAGGAGGACCGTCCGTGCCTGTTCCTGCATGCCAGAGATTACGGCAGGTCCGTATGTTGATAAACGCGGGGAGCTTCCCCAGATAGGACTCCACGTAGTGGGCGATCAACCAGGGATCATCCGTGATGTCCACGGCCGCCATGCCGAGGCCGTGGGCCACATCTACCATGCTCCAGGATCTTCGAGTTTCCACCTTGGTCAGGATCGACAGACTGTTGTCTTCACAGAGAAACAACACGGGCAGCCTCTTGGTGACGGCATATCCCATGGCTCCGTAGACATAATCCTCTTCAACGGAGGCATCACCGGTGATGGTCAGCACCTGTTTCCCCGAGCCCAGGGCGGCGCCCACCGCGATGGGGACCTGGTCGCCCATCAATCCGCTGTGGCCGACCATCCCGATTTCGGGATCGTGAATGGAGGCGGAGCCTCCCATGCCTCCGGCACAACCCGATTTGCGGTGCAGCAACTCGTCGACCAGTTTTATGACATCGCCGCCGAACGAAAGGTAGTAGGAATGCCCCCGGTGCTGGGCGAAGATCATGAAGTCCCTGGTAACGGTGGAGATGGCAGCCGGGATGTGCTCCTGTCCCAGGGACAGGTAAATCGGCATCCTTATCGCACCTGCTTTATGTGCCTTGGCCGCCTCCAGTTCGAAGTAACGGTTCAGACAGGCCTGCTGGAACATTCGGAGTGTCTTCTCCTGAGACATCCCTACCGTCAAACCGGCCAGCATGCCCAGCCTGGGCCCCCGCACCGCCACCCCGGCGTCACGTCGGGCGATGGCCTCGTTATCTCTTTTCTCGACTTCGGAGTCCTGCTCCTGAAGTTTGGGCTCCCCACAGATGGTCAACAGGGTGATCCCTTCCGGAGCCGAGAAGGCTGCTGCCAGGCGAAGCAGGCTTTCCAGAGATCCGACATCTCCGGGGCCCACAATCGTCTCCCCTTCGGCACTCACAATCGCTCCATCCAGAAGCGCAATGATGTCTTGTTCAGGCCTTTCCTTGAGAACCGAGAGATCGGAGATTTTCTCTACCGTCAGAACGCAATCACCGATCTGATAGGTATCCACTCTCCCCTCTTGAGCCTCGTGAAGCCGCACGAAGTCCTCCGGAATGGGCGTCATCTCCTCGGAGCCTTCGTAGGGTTGGCCCTCGCGGCCGTACTGGTCTTCGAAGCGCACGAGATTATCCTTGTCCACGGGCGTCTCCAGTTCCAGCAGATCGATGCCTGCCCTGGAAAGTGCCTTGGTGGAATGAAAGAGGCCGGGCCGAAGAATCATCTTGCCGGGGGATCTCAGGGAGTGGGAATCCTTCAAAAAAGATACCGACGCTTCGCCGGAGAGAAGGATCAGGCCGGTCTTCTTCTTCGGATGACAGTGAAGTGATGTGGACTGGGTATGCCGGATGTGCAGGTACCAGATGGCAACCGTATCATTCTGGAACAGCAGATACTCGTAGCCCCAGGGCTTGCGGACCACCATGCTGTTGAAGTCAGGCTCGCCCATATCCTAATTTTTCCCCTTCGCGTCGCAGGACAGAGATTCATCCGGTCCCGTGTAGAGAACCGAACCCAGCCCTCGGTCCTCGATTCTGGCCTGCAGTTCCAGGAAATTGCCGATGATTTTCTCTTCACTGAAGCCCTTGCCCCAGGGGGTGTCCTCAGCATATTCGAAGGTGAGCTTTAACTTTTCATCACTGTATCGATTTTGCAGATTCATCATGTTCTCCCAGTCGGTGCGAACCGTTTTGATCCCGATTTTTTCAGGGTGGTCGTACACATCGGTCCCCGGCCTGACGGTGAACAAAGACATCATGACCAGGTCGGGCTGGGTCTCCTCGAGAAAGTCCATGGTCTGCTGGACGATATCCTCGGGCTCTCCGGGCATGCCGCTGACCATGAACACCCGGCACTCGATGCCGCTCTCTTTGAGCAGGCGAATGGTCTCCTTCGATTTTTTGACATCGATTCTCTTGTTGACGATGTCCAGAACCAGCTGGGAAGGGCTTTCGACGCCGAGGCTGATCGTCAGGCAGCCGGAATCCCGAGCCAGCTGGGCGATTTCACTGGTCACGGCGTCCACCCGGGTCTGGCCCCGCCACTGGATGCCCGTTCTTCCGATCGCTTCCAGGTGGGCGATGGCCGCCTCCCTTTTGAGGGGAATGGCAATCTCGTCCAGCAAACTGATGCCTTCCATCTGGTACTCGCGGATCAGGTAGTTGATTTCCTCTTCGATCTGGTCGGGCCGCCGATATCGGATTCCGGGAGTAAATTGTTTGACGGGCGGGATGGCACAAAATGAGCACTGGTATGGGCACCCCCGGCTGAACATGACGGTCGTGGACATCAATTGGTCGTAGCCGGGTTTTGTCTTGAGGGTCATGAGCCCCTTGCGGGCCACCGATGATTTGGGCAGGTACTTCCGGCTGGGAAACGGGAATTCATGAATATCAAGATGCTTGTCCTGCCGGTAAATCGGCTGCAACTCCTGGCCGTCCATGACTGCCCCAACGGCCGTGCTGATCTGGATCTCTCCCTCACCGATAATGAGTGAATCGAACAGTTTGAGACTCTCTTCCTGAAACAAGGTGGCGTGAGGTCCCCCGGTGATGTGTTTGGCCTGAGGATACCGTTCTCTCAGGGTAGAGACCAGAGATTTCAATTCGTTGAAGTCAAGCGAGTAGAGAGAATAGAGATAAACGTCGCATTCCGGAATGTGGTAGCGAGCGAATTCGCGCTTGATGCCCCTCAGATCGATCAGGGACAGCTGAACCTTGCTGCCAAATCTTTTTTCGAGAACGGTGAGAATCTGGAAGTGGGTGTGCGGATCTCCCCGGAAGGGATCATACAAGTAATCACTGCTGGGAAAAATAAATCCGACCTTCAACATGCTAGCCGTGTGGCACACTCCTATGCATTTGCCGCCGCCCTGGTCAGCAGCGGTTTCACCATTTCCGATTCCTGAACCTCTTCCAGGGAATTCAGGATTTCATCTGCCCCTTCCAGAAAACTCCGGTCCAGAGTGGTGCAGAGAGCGATGCAATAGGCTCCCGCCGCCTTGGCGGATTCGATTCCAAGAGGAGCGTTTTCAATGACGATACACTGTTCGGGCTGAACCCTCAGTTTCTTCGCTGCCGCCAGATAGGGCTCGGGCGACGGTTTGCCGAACTGGGTATCGTTTCCAGTGACGATGACATCGAAGTTGGCGAGAAAGTCATCGGGAACGGAACGAGCCAGTCTTTCTGCCTGGGCCGCCGTGGCCACGGCGATGGGGACCTGGCCGGCCCGGAGCCGCTCGATAAAACCGGGGGCTCCTGGATAAAGA
>JAZFRU010000126.1:0-7417 GCA_036445815.1 Acidobacteriota bacterium
TTCGACTTGCATGTGTTAGGCACGCCGCCAGCGTTGATTCTGAGCCAGGATCAAACTCTCAGATTTTTCTCAAAGTTTAACTGACTGGACTCACTGTCTGGTTGTCAAAGATCACCGCGAAAAAGGATTCATCTCCTGCCTCGCCGACCCGGTATGTTACGCGAAGCCTTGGAATGATGCAAGCCCCTCCGATCGATTCAGTTCAACCGGCGCACTTGCAACAGTTGCGCCGGGAGGATACCCTACTCTCTGGATCCCGGCAGCAACCTTACATTGGAACTATGGTCTTCAATCGAACAATGTTTTCTCAGCGCCCCGATGAAGTGATCTCCAGGGATCGTTTCGCTCAGACGGAATTGGCCATCGCCTTCAAACGCCTGGTCTGCTACCGGTGCAACTTCGAAGGGATATACAAATACACGGTTCAGCAGGTTCGTCGCCATCCCGAAATCCAGGTCTCGGAAGGCGAAGAAATCCGAGACGATCACCTTCAAATTTGGAGGGACATCCCCCGCTTTGCGGAGATTCCCGAAGTGGTCAAATGCAAGCGTTGCCGAGAGGTTCTGGACATCGAAGTGACCTGCGTGTACTAAGACGTGCTTTCGTACAATCGTGCGATGGTGAATTCGTCGAATCACCTGTGGTCCTGATCGTCCTTCTCCTGCCACCGAAATCAACTCACGATGGCACGAACTCACGACGACACGAGTTCAGCCCCCATTCCAGCCGTTGATGATCGTCTCTCTCAGATCAAAGCCAAAGGCCCGATCCGACACCGCCACAATGGGCGCCCCTTGAAGGCGCTTGTATACGGAACGGTTCAATTGCCCAAACAATTCCCCAATCAGAGTCTCGAACTGTTCGGAGCTGTACCGCTGGTAAATATCCTTCCCTTTCAGGGCATAGTGATTCTCGTCCAGACGCCGTTCCTTGAAGGAACGCAGCAGATCTTTGGGCCCCAGCCCTTTTTCCACAAAATCACTGACAACCGGCCCCACCACCTGGTAATCAAACGGATCGACCTGGCCTTCGCTGAGTTCCGCTGATGGAACGGCCTCCAGAATACCCTCCGGGATCATGGGGAGATCCTCCTGCCGATTGAAATAGTGGGACAACCGGTAAACATCGGGTTTGGACAGATCTCCAATCACGGAAAGCCCTCCCACCATGTCTCCGTAGAGAGTGGTGTATCCCAGGGCGATCTCCGTCTCGTTGCCATTGGAGAGCAGCAGGGCATTTTGATCGTTGGACTCGGCCATCATAATGAGTCCCCGAATGCGGGCCTGAAGATTTTCAACCGTGACCGAGGCCCGGATGGGATGCAGGTGTTCTTCGAAATCCTCGACCACCTGATCGACCATCTTCTGAATGGGAATCACGTGATATTCGAGTTTGAGATTCTCGGCCAGTTGCCGAGCCAGCGTCTGGCTCTGTTCGGAATTGTACCTGGAAGGAAGGTTGTAAAGGGAAAGCCGTTCCCTGCCCACGGCCTCACAGGCGATGGCCGCTCCCAGGGCGGAATCAATTCCTCCCGAGACGGCCTCCAGAACTCTTTGAAAGATCCCCACCTTGTCGTAGTAATCCCGAACGGCCATCACCAGGGCCTGAAAGATTTCCGCTTCGCGATCAAATTCAGGCTCCATCACCGGTTCGGCTCGGCCCCCTTCAAAGCACACCGTCTGCTGATCCTCTTGAAACGAGTTCAGTGCTGCCACCAGTTGACCATCGTTCCCGTAGGCCACGCTCATTCCGTCAAAGGGCATCACGTTTTTCCCATTGTCCCCAACTCCAACGGTATTGAGGTACACAATAGGCACGCCCAGTCGGCGGATCTGCTGCTGGATCAGTTCCGCCCGTTTGAATCGTTTCCCATCTCTCTGACCGGAAGTACTCGCGACAAATGGGCTGGCGTTGATGGCAAACAGATACTCGACACCCTTCTCTCGATACACGGCACACGGTTTGAACTCGTAGCCTTCCTCCCACAGATCCTCACAAATCAATACACCGATTGCGGCCTTTCCATCAGAGGTCTGGATCAGGATCGGTTCCACCTCCTGACCGGCCGTGAAATAACGCTTGTCGTCAAAGTAGCGATAAGAAGGCAACAGGCGCTTGTGGACCACCTGCAGCAACTTCCCATCCTGGGCGATGGCAGCGGCGTTATAACGAATCATTCCGCCCTCGGGCCGGGAACGACCTTCATCGAAGTCCAGAAATCCCACAATGACCGCGATTCCCTGGCTGGCGGGCACAATTTGTTCCATCAAGACACGGCGGTTCTCTTTGAGAAATTCTCGATTGCTGAGCAATTTTTCATCCAGGCAATATCCCGTCAGACACATCTCTGGAAATACCACCAGGTCACAGCCTGCCGCTTTTGCTTCATCGATTCCCCGAATGATCTTCTCCCGATTGGCGGTGATGTCACCGCTTTTGGGATTGATCTGCGCCAGGGATACCTTCAACCTCATCTATCCATCCTCACATCGCTGGATCCACAACCTGTGCATTTCTTTGGAACGACACCCCTTATCATAATCGAACCCCACCTCCTTTGGATGGATGAATGCCAAAACCCCTGGCATAAACCCACCTGAAGCCCTCAAATAGCCGCCCCTGTGGCAAGTCTAGTGACCTTCAGGGTATAATCTTCCACAGGTAAACGGAAAATTTCCACAGCCGTTCAACATCCGGAAGGTCGCTTCGATTGCCCCAGAAAAAAGCACGCGTCATCCAACTCCCGCAACGCCGCCTGGCCACCATCATGTTCACAGACCTGGTGGGCTACACCACCTTGACCCAGAAAAACGAGGCTCAGGCCCTGGAGTTGCTCGAGGAGCATCGCAGGCTCCTTCGGCCTCTTTTCGATGAACATGCGGGTCACGAGATCAAGACCATGGGCGATGCCTTTCTGGTGGAGTTTTCCAGCGCTCAAGCAGCGGCCCACTGTGCCATCGCCATGCAGAACGCCATGATGGAACACAATATCTCCGCTGATCCGGACAAAAGGCTTGGAATCCGAATTGGCATGCACCTGGGCGACGTGGAGTACCGGGATGGAGATGTGTATGGCGACGGTGTGAACATCGCTTCCCGGATCGAGCCTCTGGCAGAGTCGGGGGAAATCTACATCTCGGAAGATCTGGCCCGACAGATCCAGAACAAAATCGAAGCGCCGGTCATTCGGTTGGGTAAGAGGGGGCTGAAAAATGTCGAATTGCCCATGGATATCTACCGTATCGTCCCTCCCTGGGAAGCCCACCGTACGGCTCTTTCCCAGCGCCTTTTGTTTTTCTGGAAAAGCAGACCTCTGACTCCCTGGCTGGCCTTCGGTCTGGTACTGATTGCCCTTGTGGCAGTCCTCTGGCTGGGCCAGGAGAACCCAGCTGTACCCACTGCGCCCCCACCACTGCCCGTCGCCCCTGAACCGATGCCGGAAGAAACCGCTTTGGAACTTCACCAGGTCCATGCCGGCCTTCTCTCCTTCCTGGATAGTGAAACCTACCCGGCCAGCCTGCGCATCATCTACGAAGAACTTCATCCCACCCAGGAGGATTCCAGGATTTTGATCCAGGGGACGGGCGAGGTTCAGCAGGAGGGAGACATGCTGGGAGGCGACATCCCCCGTTTGAGACTGGCCGAAATGGAAAACCTGATTCGCCTGCTCATTGACATGGAAGCCTGGGAACAGAGAATTCCCTGGCGCGAAACCGACTCACAGAAAAGCCGGGCCTATCTGCGAGTCCAGGTTGGAGGAGTCTCCTCGGAAATATGGGAATGGTATGACGAACTAGACAAAAACGGACGCATCGTGAAGCTACTGGATCAAATGAAAAAATTTGTTCTATTGGACCAGCCCACGACACCCACCTCACCGGTCAACACCCAAGCGAAAAGGATCCAGTCCCCTCCAGCTTCCAGCACGACGAACCTGCCCGTTTCTTCCGGAAAGAGCGAGTCGCCCCCCTCGGCTCTGACCGTCGAACGAGCTACTGCCGCCCTCCAGGTCACGGAAACTGCTGCCAGGACGAGCCCCGCGCCTCGTGTTCCGGAGGCGACCCTTTCGAAGGATCCCGTATCGCCACCCGTTACCGTGAGTGTTCCTTCCCTACCCCCTCTCCCTGATGAATCCACCTCCCCGGAAATCGGGCAACCCACCGAGCCGACTCCCCTGCCCTCGATGCCTGAGCAGCCCGTTTCTAAAGAAGTTTCGGTACCCGTCGAAACACCTTCGCTGCCCACTTCCCCCGAGGAGATCACTTCCCAACTCATGACGGGGGCCGGCACAGGTCAGATCGAAATCGTTCAGGCATTGCTGCAAGCCGGAGCCGACCCCAATACTCGAGGAAAGGATCAACATACGGTATTAATGGAAGCGGCCCGTGGCGGATATACTCCCGTCATACAGTTGCTGCTGGACGTGGGAGCCCGGGTCGATGACGAGGACCTGAGAGGCCGTACTGCTTTGACGGAAGCAGCGGCCGGGGGCCACAGCGAGGCGGTCCAGATCCTCCTGGATCACCAGGCCTCCGTTAATGCTGGGAAAAGTTCGAGCTTTTCTCGGTCCCTGTTTGGAAGGGTTAAAACCGGCTTCGGCTTACTCGGTGGCGACAAGGATACCGATTCCCAGAATGGCTGGTCCCCCTTGATGATGGCCGCATCCAAAGACCACAGCGACACGGTACGGGTGCTGGTGAAAAACGGGGCCGACTTGGATGTTCAGGACAATCAAGGACGCAGCGCTTTGATCCTTGCGGCCGCTGAGGGATTCTTGACGACCGTTGAAGTTCTTCTGGAGGCTCGCCCAAAGATCAAGCAGAAGGACCGGCAAGGGCGCACGGCCTTGATGTGGGCCAGCCGCAATGGCCACTCCGATGTCGTCGAGCAAATCAGGCGGGCGGGCGCCAAGTAATCATCCCTGACAGAAGACCGATCGGGTCAGGTGTGTGCCCCTTCCCCTTTTTGAGGCCTCAGGACTCATCCTATTACGAGGACCACCAGAAGGAGGTCTTGATCACAAAAAAGTTATTGCCTGGAGCAGTCAGCGAGCGAAAGGGGTCTCCCAGGCCGATTCGATCTCCGATCGCCTCTCTCAGGTTGCGATCTTGCTGCCACACAAAAAACAGAGTACTTCCAGGGCGCCATTCCCAGCGCAGAACCACGTTCAAGCGAAACGAGTGCACATTGAAGTCGGGATTCTCCAGTCGAAAGGTCGCTTCCCCATCGGTGACGACAAAGCTGCCATCCGGCTGGGGAACAATCGTTGTCCCCGGGGCTCCGTAGGTACGTCGCAGGCGTGTCGACGGCTGGGCCAGTTCGCCCAACTTTTGGTAATGCCCACTGGCCGCAAAAGGCTCCGCGTAGACATCCAGATTCAGGTCGGGTTTGAATGTGAATCCGAGACGAAACTGCACGGAATTCGTGTTGCGGTCGATGCTTCCAAAAACATAGCGTCGTCCGAAGGTTTCCGGCCTGCCACCCTCGAGTGTCGTGATGTATTGCTGGGTATTGATTTGCCGAAAAAAGTCGGGCTCGATGGAGAGTTGCCATCGGTCCCCCGGGCGAAAGGCCAGACTCCCTCTGAACCTCCGGGTCAGGTCGCCGTCTTCCGAGCCTGCGATATCGAGTTCACCACTCCAACTGGTGGCCGAGGATTGATTGTTGTGCAACTCCAGATTGAGACTCCAGCGCTTGGGCGTTTCCATCAACGGCCCGCCTCGAGTCAACCGCGAATCGGCGTGCCTGAAGTCTCTGTTGAAGGAGGCCTCCGTCGTCCAGAAGTTTTTCCAGGTCTGACTGCTGTAAAACCTCAGCCGCTTGGTCTGGCGATCGCCGCCGTGACTCCACTCATTATTCTGACTCACCCCGATCCAGTACCCTCTCAAAAGTTCGCCCGGTTCCGTTTCGCGCCAGCGCAGATCGCCATTGAGTGTGTAGCTGTCGGCCGAGTTGAGCCTCCCGATGTCGTTGGCTTCAAACCCAGGCGACTCGCTGATACCTGTGGCGCTCCAGATCCAGTGCCTCCCTCCCGTGCGCCGAAAGATGGCCCCGGCCTTGTAGCCGGGCAGAGACCTCAGCGTGGGATCGAAACGGGCGTAGTCCCGATCGGGACGCTGAGCAAAGTGAGCGCTGGATCGCTGAACCCGGGAGATCGCCTCGGGCTCTCCCTGAACCAGGGTCATGCCCGCATAGGAACTCAATTCGTAGAGACCTCCCTTGAAGCGCAGCACCGAGTCCGCGGCAAACCCGAAGGCCCTGCGTGCCAGCAAGGCTGCCAGAGGATCTCCCGGCTCCACATCGCGGTGCACCACCGTTGCCATACCGCTGACCGTGGAGGCATCGGGGCCAAATTCCTGCTGAATCCGCGCCAGGCCGTAGAGGGTCCGAGGAGCCACCCGAACCTGCGTGGTCTCTTCCGAATTCAGGTTGAAAACACGGGCGGTTTCTTCCTGCGTCACCGCCGCCAGCACGCCCAGTGAGGTTCCGGAGGAGAGTCTGCCTGTCAGTTTGGCTGCCGCCACAATGGTGGATTCCTTCGGATAGTCGACAAAGTCACCGGTGGCCGGACCCGTCGGACGGGCTCCGATGCGGCGAGAGTAGAAGAAGTTGGTGGCTGCCGTGAAGTTCATCAGGCGAGCGCCTTCGGTGAAAAAGGGCCGCTTCTCCGGGAACATCGTCTCGTTCGCAGACAGGTTGACTTCGGCCGGATCGACCTCGACCTGACCGAAATCCGGATTGAAGGTGGCATCCAGGGTCAGATTCGGTCCGACTCCTATTTTCAGATCGGCTCCAGCCTGAGTGCCCAGGTTCCCTCCCCGGTCGAAGGGATTCAGTGGGTCGCGATTACCCATGATGTTGGACGAACCGGCGACATAGGGAAGCACCTCGATTCGCCGATTCGAAGTCAAGCCTTCCAGGCCTTCCAGATCGCCGAAGCGAGAGGCCCAGGCCGTGATGGTGCGGGGTACCGGAACCCAGTAGTCTTCGGCATTCAGGGTTGGGGTAAATCGCCTGACATTCAACCCCCATACCAGTTTGTCCCCGGGATTGAAGCGGAGCTGTGAAAAAGGGATCCACAGTTCGGCCGTCCAGCCTTCCTCGTCGATAGAGGTCCGGGCCTGCCAGACCGGGTCGAATTCTTCATCGAAACTGTCCTCATCATCCTTTGGATGGAAACGATCGAGGCGAACACCGGATGCCGTCACACCAAAGACATAGGCAGTTCGCCGATCCAGGAACGTATCCAGGGCGATCAGCAGATGTTCCGCTTGCTCCCCCCGGTCGCGCCGTCCCATGGGTGCCTGGATGACCGATCCCGGTTCCTTGTGCATGCGGGCACCCACAAACAATCCACCGTTGTGGTAAACGAATCGGATCTCCGTCTTTTCAGTCGGATCGGCGCCCTCGCTCGGTT
>JAZFRU010000127.1:0-13134 GCA_036445815.1 Acidobacteriota bacterium
GATCAAGATGATCCCGCCGCAGAGTGTCTCCCACGATCAGGATGACCCCCTGAGGGAGTTCGGCTTCCGCCCGACCGGTGGAGGACGTGACGCTGCGGGCGCGAATCACCGGGGACCCCCAGAAACCGAGAGTTCTGGGGGTGTCCGCCCGGACCGACAGAAAGAGACTCACCCTTTGACCGGAAAACTCTTCCAGATCGATGGGGGTGGACTCCCAGCGATGGGGCGTGGTCACGGTTCGCTCCAGAAGGACCATCTCAGAATCAGTGCCGGCTCCATCGCGGCTCAGGCCCACCTGGAAGGTGACCGGGCCATCTTCGACCGTGCCCACCGCCAGATCAAACCAGGCTCCGTCAGGAAGATTCAGGTTGAACCGGACCCTCTCCGGCGAGCGCGTGACCAGGGTCTCCCGGAAGATGTCGGCAAATCCCTGCCAACTCACCCCTGATGGAATGTTGGCCAGATATTCCTTGCGAAAGATGAGGCGAATCGATTCGATTTCGATCTCGGCTCCAGCCACATCGGTGGGACGAACCAGGACATGACGAATTCCAGAAGAGGGGAACGAGGACTGCATGGCCGAGGTGACCTGGGTGGTCAGCGTGTAGGTCTGGATCGAATCACCGGCAACCAGAGGCGACCTCAGAGGCCAGGAACCCGGAGCATTACTGCGCGTTTGACCCAGCACCGCGTTGAGGTTCAGCTCTTCCGAATCGGAAAACATGACGGCCAACTGGCCTCCGTCGGAAACCCGCATACGCACCTCAACCGCATGGAGGATCTCCGGATTCTCCAATCCAGAGGTTCTTTCCACATGGAGAATGGGGATGTCGGTATTGGATCGGGCTGTGAGGAATCCGTCCCGAACCGAAAGGCCAGTGGTTCCCGAGCCCGATTTCCAGGGCTGATCACCTTCCGGTGCATCGAACCGCCATTCGGTGGGTCTGGGACCGGCAACGGGTTCGGTGGATCCACCCTCGACCCGACCAGAATCAAACTCTTCCAGGAGTCGAATGGTTGAGGGGGCGGAAGGACCTGCGGAGCAGCTCAAAAGCACTCCGACCGACAGAAACGCCAGGCAACCCTTTACTTTTGTACTCACCTTGCTTCTCCCTTCACTTGGTGGCATTTGGAATGGTCTTTGGCTGAATTCTAAAGAGTGAAAATCAGCGGGTCAAGCCTTGATCACCTCGGCCTCGGCCAGCTCTTCTAAATGAGCCGCACCCTGGTGTGAGGATGATACAATCGGCCCCATACTCAGACCATCATCACCGGAGTGGAGGAACGAATGAAAGCTGGAATCTTATCCGCGATCCTTTTCAGTCTCTGCGGTGCCCTGGCCGCGACAGGGGGACTCTTGGCCCAGGGGCTCAGTGGAACGGGCCGCGGCCCGGAGCTGGTCTTTACCGAACAGTACGCAGCCAAGAACGTCACCCTGGTGGGCAAGCTGTCCCTGGAAAGTGAAGTCCTGAAACTCGACCTGCAGAAGGTCGGGGACAAGACCTACCTGTATGGTGCGGGAATCAAGGGAGGCCCGGATGTCATCATCGACGTCACCGATCCTGCCCACATGAAGGTCGCCAACACCATCGCCATGCCTACCAACGCCACGGGAGGCCAGATCCAGATCGCCGACAATCTTCTGGTTCGCAGTGAGAATAATTTAAACCGGAACGGTCCGGCCGCCGAGCGCCGCGGGATCACCCTTTACGACGTCAGCGACCCTCTCGAGCCCCGATACCTGTCCAATATCTTCTACGAAAATGTTCACCGCGGCTACTACCCCGGGGGAAGATATATTCATGGAACGGCTCAACCGGAGGGCTTCAAGGGCAACATCTATGTGATCATCGACATCCAGGACCCGACCCAACCCCAGGAGATTGGCCGTTGGTGGATGGAAGGTCAGGCGCCGGGAGAGACCCCTTCCTGGAACCCTCGCGGGGTGGCGGGACGACTCCACGGCCCCGCCTATCCGGTGGGAGATCGGGCCTACCTGTCCTATTACAACGCCATGGTGATTCTGGACATCTCCGATCTGAGCCAGCCCCGTCAGATCAGCAAGTTGGTCTTTTCGCCCCCATTTAACGTGGGAATTCCCGTTCACACGGTTTTCCCCATGCCGGATCGCCAGCTGGCCTTTGTCGCAGGCGAAGCCACGGGTGCAGAGTGCCAGGGAGAGATGCCCATGGCATGGATGGTGGACCTGAGAGATGAGGAGAATCCCCTTCCCATCTCTACCTTTCCCATCCCTGTTCCTCCTCCTGAGTATCCTTTTCGGGACTTTTGCGCCAAGTTGCTTCCCGAGTCGGTCGGATCAAGAATCGCCGACTCGATCGCACCTGCCCGGCCCAATGACTGGCGCTTTGGTCCCCACAATATCCAGCATGTTCCCCGGTGGGGAAGGATGCGCTCGGACATCATCTACCTGACATACTTCGTTGCGGGGCTTCGTATCTTCGATATCAGCAACCCCTTTCATCCCCGCGAATTGGGCTATTTCATCGCACCGGACAACATGGCCGATGGCCCCGTCAAATTCCACGATCTGATGGTGGATCATGACAGTGGTGTCATCTATGTGAACGACCAACGAGCCCGGGCCGAGCGCAGCGACATCTATGCCCTTGAAACGAGCGTGGATGACGTGATGCCCCCTACCCCCTGACCCCTGACCGGAGCGCTGGCCGGAGCGCTGGTCCGTGACCAGCGCGTTCCAGGTTCCACGTTCCAGGTTCCACGTTCCAGATTGGCACGATCTTGTAGCAGCCACTCTATGAGCGGCTCTCTTCCACTCCCGTTAAACGTGAAACTTAAAATGTGAAACGCGCGAGGCCCTGCCCCCTGACCGGGGATGGTGCCCTGTTGGCACTGACAAAAGCGGGCGCACGCCGTACGGCCCTACATTCTCTTTCGTGGAACGTGGAACCTGGAACGTGAAACGCGGCCGAGCAGAGCTAGGGCCGCCTTCGGCGCCTCCCACACTCCGAACACACGAACCAACGATTTCCTTGGCGTCTTGTTATTTTCTCTGAGATAATGGCCGCCGCAGACAATGGGGGGGGAGTTCAATAATCAAGAGCGCGAGTCCATGGCGGGTACACGACCTTTTCGAACACCCCATCTTTTCTAGGAGGCCTTAGTGATAGAACCCTATACCGCAATATGTATTCAGAACACGAATTTCTGTGTCAGGACACAGAAAGACATTCAGAAAAATCTGGACCTCATCTGCGAGGTCATCGATCATTCTCACTACACCAAGATTGAGTACCCCGTCCGGCTCATCACGATTCCCGAGGCTGGAATCCAGTCCTTTGTGGATTCTCAGATGGATTGGGAACACACAGAAGCGGCCAAGAATCTCTTCAATACCACCGTTCCCGGACCGGAGACCGAAGTCCTTTCCAAGAAGGCCAAAGAACTGGGGGCCTATATCTGCGGTCAGCTACGGGCAAAGGAACCCGAAATTAGTGAGGATCTGTACTTTAATATCGGCTATGTGATCGATCCCCAGGGCGAGGTCATCATGAAGCACCACAAGCTCCAGGTCTTTGCCCCGGAACGCTCCTGTGTTCCCCACGATGTCTGGGACGTCTGGGTTGAAAAATACGGAACCGGATTGGATGCCTTCTATCCGGTGGCCCGCACCGAGATTGGCAACATCGGCGCCTGTATCTGCATGGAGACCAGTTATCCGGAGACCTCTCGAGGTCTGGCTGTCAATGGCGCCGAGATCATCTACGCTCCCACCTACATCGAGCCTTATTACAGCCGTGGCTGGCATGAGCTCCAACTGAGAGCTCGCGCCCTGGACAACAGCTGCTTCGTGGTGGCGCCCAACAGTGGCGACTGGTACATGACTCCGGAGTCAACCGTTCCCACCGCCATTCACGGAGGCAACAGTTTGATCATCGACTATCAGGGACAGGTACTGACGCGCACCACCACTCACGGAACCAGCTACTGCAGTGCCATCATTGATATCGAGGCCCTCCGCTACTGGCGAGAAACGACCATGTTCGGCAGCTGGTTGAAAGATCTGCGCACAGAACAGTACAAACTTATTTATGAAGATCCCATTTACCCGAAGAATCTCTGGCTCGACCCTCCAGAGGGCTATGGTAAAACCGCCGGCCGCATGGAGGTGTTGCGAAAGAGCGCGCAGGGACTGCGCGACCGTGGTACTTATGTCCCCAGCCTGTATGCCAAGTTGAAGGAGCAGCAGAAGGCGAAGGAGATGGGGAAGGAATCTGGGGAAACCGAAAGCATCACAACCAAAGACCCCGAAGTCAAAGGAGGAGTTTGATTTATGAACTGGAATGAAGATTGGCTCAAGGCAGATCGCCCCCCGGCATCGGAACACCCCAAGAAGTACACCTTTATCCCCAGTGGATCCGGCAGGGTGGTCTTCTTTTATTTTGTCTTCATCATCGTTTTGGACTACCTTGCCCTGACATTCCTTGGAGGACGCCCCGTCGTGATTGCTGGAATGCCTCTATTGATCTGGATCACGGTGGTCTTTGCGGCGTTGACGATTGCGGGAATCATGTTTTTCTCTTCCCGAAACAACGACAACTCCAACGACTCAGGAAAATAACCCATGAATATTTTACCGCCTGAAATAAGTGAAATCGTCGCGGCCAATTATGCCCTGATCATTGCCACCCTGATCGTCTACTTTGCCATCTTTCTTTTCATCACCTGGATGGCCAAGCGGCAGTTGGTTAAGGACACCGGTGACTACATTGTTGCCTCTCGCAACCTGGGGTGGATCGTGGTCACATTCACCATGTATGCCACGGTTCTCAGCGGAGTGGGGATGGCGGGTATCCCCGGCACCATCTACACGGTAGGGGTCCCCTTCGTGGTCACCGCTTTGTCGGGCATCATTATCTCAGTGGCCCTGTTGTGGTACTTCGGTCCCCGCATCTGGATCCTGGGCAAGGAATACAACTTCGCGACCCCCGGGGATTTGCTGGGCGACTACTACCAGAGCGATACGATTCGGATGTACACGGTTATCGCCAGTCTTGTCTACAATGTCGCCTACATTGTGGCCCAACTTCTGGCCGGAGGGATCCTCCTGAATGTCCTCTCCGGCAACCTGATTCCCCTGCAGTGGGGAGTCATTATCATCGCCGTGGTGGTCATGCTCCACGTGGTGTCGGCCGGCCTTCGTGGAATCGCCTGGCTGGATTTCTTCAATGGTGTGTTAATCATGTTCCTGCTTGCCCTGTTCGGGGTTGCCATCATGGTGGCTGGTGGAGGAGCGTCAGGTGTGATCAACAGCCTGGGAGAAATTCGCGATCGATTCATCACCACCCCTGGAATGATTGGAATCTTCACTCCTTCTCGCATTTACGGCGTGGCCATCGGCCTGAGCATTGGAGCCCTGGTGCTCTCGCCTTCCGCCTGGATCCGAATGTATTCTGCGCGCGGCAAGGACCAGTTCAAGAAGATTGGAGTCTTCCTGCTGTGCCTGTGGATCGTTTCCCACGTGATTGGAACCTTTTTCATCGGCGCCTACGGGCGAATCGTCTACCCCAACGCGGAAAATCCAGATTTTATCTCCTCACTGCTGGCTGTTCAGGTACTGCCCATGTTCTTTGCATCGCTGTTCCTGATCGCGGTTCTGGCCGCCATCATCTCGACTGCGGATACCTATATGCACACCCTGACCGCGACGGTGGTTCGGGATTTCCTCAAGGCGATTGTGTGGCCCGACATGGATGACGCCAGGGAGTTTCGTCTCAACAGGTTGATTATCATCGGGGTAGCGGTTGTCGGTGTCGTGATGGCTCTGACCAATCCTGTCTTGATCACCCCTCTGGCCATCTTCGCCGGGGGAATCACGGCCCAGCTTCTCCCAGCCCTGGTGGGAGCAGTCACCTGGTCTCGCGCTTCAACCCCGGCAGCCCTGATTGCATCGGGGGTGGGCATGGTATTGACGCTGATCTGGGAACTTCAAGACATTCAGATGCTGCCCCTAATCCTGCCCAAACCGCTGGGTCCAGCCGTACTTCCAGGCCTGGCCATCGCCTTTTTCATCAACGTGTTCCTGTTCATTGTGATCAGCTACATGACCCGACCGCAGTCTCCGGAACAGGTGGAGAAATTCCACGGTTTGTTGGCCCGAAAGTTGTAAGTTCGTGCATTTGTGCTTTCGTGCTGTTGTGCTTTCGAACCGCGGGACAATTGCACGATCGCACGATTGCACGATTGCACGAAGTCACACTTTATTGGCTTTCAGCTCGTCCAGGGAGTAGTGGGTATCCCGCCAGTTGATACCATCGGTTAAAAAAGCCGTCAGCATGGCCTTCCACTGGACATAGACAAGAAACAAGGCCCCCAGGGGAAAACCCAGACCAAACCAGGGCTTGAGGTTCGTCCGTTTCGAACTCTGCCGGCACATGCCCAAAATCAGCAGAACGATGGTCAGATTCACAACCCGAGTGACTCCATCGGTCAGGACGACAGCCGCAAACGGCCACACACCCAACAACAGCAACACCAGGGTTCCAACCAGCACTGACGAGATCCGGTAATCCACTCCTGCAAACATGTTCTTCATCAACCCCTTGTTCATTTCCCTGACCGACGAATACCACTCGACCTGAAGCATTCCCTGGCCGTACAACAACTCCTGCCTGAACCCATTCTTCTTGATCAACTTTCCCAACTTCAGGTCATCGTCCGGACGCATGGCAATCGCCTGATGGGTGCCCACGGCAAGATACGCCTCTTTTCGTACCAGATTGAAGGCTCCGATTCCCACAAATCGACTGCTACGGGGATCCTTGACCCTCCAGGGTCTGACAAAAAAGGTGAAGAAGATGGCGAACACTCCCACCATGATTTGAAGCGCGATACCGGAGGTCCTGACGTCGGGAGAGAGAGTGAGGTGATCGAGCTGGTTTTCCATCATGTATGCGACGGCCTTCCGGACGGTCGAGGAATGCATCACGACATCGGCATCCGTGAAGAGCAGCAGATCTCCGGTGGCGTGCTGCACACCGTAATGAAGTGCATGGTTTTTACCAATCCATCCCGCTGGAAGCTGCGAGATCCGAAACACCTTCAACTGAGGATGGTGAACCTCCATTTTCGCGAGGATCTCGGAGGTGCCATCACTGGAGCGATCATCCAGAACAATGATTTCCAGATCAGGGTAGTCCTGAGACAGGATTGAGGTCAGGCCTTCCTGAATCTTATGGACCTCATTTCGTGCCGGAATCAGGACAGACACCCGGGGACCTGGGGCCTTATCAGAGAGCACCACGTCCTTGAGAAACCCCATGGAACGACTTCCAAGGGCCGCCTCTGTGCCCAGCACAAGAAGGAAAACGAGGGTGATACACGCAAGGTAAAAAAGAATGGATTCTATGAGCATAGGGTTTCCGTTTATAGCACGATCTTGTAGCGGCCGCTCTATAAGCGGCCTTTCCTATTGGGCTTGCCACATTTTCCGGAGGGCCGCTCTGCGAGCGACTCTCTTCATCTCTTGTGAAACGTTAAACCTTAAACGTTAAACGCGACCGAGCAGAGCGAGGCCGCTCCCACGAGCGGTCTGTTGCCCAACACATCGGGTCGAGTGCTCTTGATGGGACGCCCCACCTTCCAGTAATCTAGTCGGCGAAACTCATGAGAACTCCTATCTTACCCTGGCTCCTCCTCTTCATCACTTCTGGCGGCACCTCGCTGGCCGGAGACTTTGATCACCAGCATGCCGAGTGGACCGAGGTACTCTCCACCTATGTCGCCATGGATCGGGGCACCAGCCTGGTGGACTATCAGGGCATTTCAGAACATCGAACCGGCCTGGACCAATATCTGAAAGATGTAGAAGGGGTCTCGTTGAAGGAATACACAGGCTGGTCCCCGTCCGAACGACTGGCCTTCTTGATCAATGCCTACAATGCCTTTACCGTGAAACTCATTGTGGACAATTATCCGGTTGACTCCATCAAGGACCTGGGAGGATGGATCTCCACTCCCTGGAAAAAACCTTTCTTTACACTCCTGGGAGAAGAGCGACATCTGGATAACATCGAGCATGACATGATCCGAGTGGAGTTCGACGAACCGCGCATTCACTTTGCCGTGAACTGTGCGGCCGTGGGGTGTCCGGCGCTTCGCAAGGAGGCTTTCGTGGCGCGCCGCCTGGATCAGCAACTGGAGGAGGCCACCCGGAGTTTCCTCACCGACAACAGGCGAAACCGTTATCGTGCCGACGGCCAGAGACTGGAGTTATCTCCTATTTTCAGGTGGTATCACAATGACTTCGAACACAACCAGGGCTCTCTCGAGGCATTTGTCGCAGACCGCATCACCCGAGACCCGGAGGCCCGGGAACGAATTCGGAGAAAAAAGGTCAAGGTGGTCTATCTGGACTACGACTGGTCTTTGAACGATCAGACGCGAGAATGAATCTCGTCTTCGTCGAAATAGTCCACCTTGTGCAGAGGCATCACCACACTGGAGACGACGTTGAGAAGATGTCCCCCAACACGCTTGTAGTAGCGTGTCCCAAGAACCAGAGCGGTGGTGGTACTGGCATCGTAATCAGATCGCGCAACGCTCTCGATCAACTCATCACTTCGCTGAGCGATCTTACGACCTTCACGAATCAGACTGAGAGCCTGATCGGATTCTGACGAACTCAAAATGACCAGGGCTGTCTTGAACAGGTCCTCCACTCCGTGGCGGATGGACTGCAGTTCCTTGACTGCCTCATCATCTGGAAATTGATCTGGCGAAAAATCGGCCAGCTCCAGAATATTCTTGGCATAGTCTCCCATGCGCTCGACATCCTTGACCAGGCCCATCAAAAGAAGGCAAAAAGGAATATCCAGGCGATGGCCTTGAACGGACAGGTGAGCCACCACCTGCTTTCGAATGGATCTTTCACTTTGGTTGACTCGGATGTCCTGTTGGTAAAGGTTGTCGCGGTCCTCCGGTGAGATTTTCTGACCGAAGAAAACGGCTCCGGCGGTGAGAATCATCTCGTGTGCCAACTGAAGCATCCGGGTGAAGTCATCGCCCATTTCAGAAAGCACATCCTTGGATCGAAAAATACTGAGCAACTCACGAAACATACTCGGACTCCTTCTGTTACTCGAAGATTCGGTTCACAATAATTAGCGCGACGGGCAGACCATAGAACAAACCCAGCACGTAAATCAGTGCCCATTTACGAGATTTCACCGCCACCTCAGCCAGTTTCCGCGAAGCCATCAGAGGCAATCGGCGGATCGGTTTCCACGGATAGATCAGCACAATGCCCGAAATGTTAAACAGTACATGAACCAGAGCAATTTCCACTCCGGCTGCGGCATTGGCCCCCGAAACCGCCAGGGTCGCCAGCAACGCCGTGACGGTTGTACCCACGTTGGCACCCAGGGTAACCGGGAAGGCATGTTCCAGTGACAACAAGCCAGCCCCAGCCAAAGGGACCAGAAGCGAGGTAGTAATGCTGCTCGATTGTACCATCACAGTCACGATGACTCCTACCAACATGGACAAAGAAGCGCTTCGCCCCAACGAACGGGTGATGAAGATCTCCACTCGAGACTCAGTAGCTGCCTTCATCACCCGTACCAGCAAAAACAGGGCAGTCACGATCATGAGTCCACTGATTAGAATCAATAACAGGGCCTGGCCAATCTGACCCTCGAACAGCCATTCAGCCAGACCTTTCAACGGAACAATCCCTGTTTTGAGCAGACTCTTCAAGGGACTCGAATACTGAATCCCGCCTATTGATCCGTAGCTGGATGACAAAGCCACCGCAGTCGAACGCAAGTAACCGGTAGCCATCTCGAAGGGCAGGAGAACGGCAACGGCGATGAAATTGAAAAAGTCGTGACAGGTGGCCACCGAAAAGGCCCTCAGGAATTCTTCCTTCCGGGCCACATGTGCCAACGATACCAGCGTGTTGGTGACGGTTGTACCGATATTGGCTCCCATGACCATGGGAACCGCATTGGCCATGGGGAGAGGATTCTCGGGGGCGGCCACCAGCCCCACGATCATGGCCGTGGTGACGGAAGAACTCTGAACCAGTGTGGTGGCCAGAATGCCTACCATGAGCGCGACAAAAGGATTTTCCGTGGTGGTGAAGAAGGAATTCAGGAGATCTTGCCCCAGGAGCTTAAAGCCGTCTCCCAGACACTGAACTCCGGTCAAAAAGAGAAACAGTAAGCCCAAGACGGCCACTGCCTTTTGGATGGGTGGAACCAATCCACCGAACGGGGAGGGCTTTACCTGGGGAAGAAAAGGCACCATTGCGATCCGTTAGGCCGGCTGGAAGCAACTCATGGGCTGCAACCTTGCACATAGCCAAGACTTGAACATCGCTTGGAAAGCAGACCGACAAATAACGATAGTCCCAGCCAATCCGCAGTCCTGAACCCGACTCCCACGGGTTCGACTATACTTCGAGTCGTGCTCTCAGGTAACACGTAGGGGAAAACGACTTCGGGCCTAGGAGAAACTCCCTACAGCCTCCGCTTCGTCGTCAAAAAAGTCGAAAACCGTGGTCAGCTTGGTAATAGCCAGCAGTTGCTCCAGTTTCTCAGTCAATTTGAGAAGTTTGAGCTGTCCGCCCTGGTTGGTCACCGTGGTGAAAGAACTGACCAATTCACCAATTCCCGCGCTGTCGATGTAGCTCACGTCGCCCAGATTCAAGAGAATGTTCTTCACGCCACCGTCCAGGCTCTCACGCACTTTGTCGCGAATTCCCCTGCTGCCTTCACCCATTGTGATCTTGCCATGGATGTCAAGGATAGTGACGCCGTTCACACTTCGAGATTCAATTTTCATTTCCGTCTCCTTGCTTTTGATTATTCAGTCTTTTCTCCATCCTCATTTCACATCCGCCTTCGGGGAGGATTTCATAGCATACTTCATCCATAAAGGAACGTACATAAAAGATCCCTCTTCCACTGGGTTTGAGTAGGTTTTCCGGATCCAGTGCATTCGGGACGTCTGATTCCTCAAAACCTTCCCCCTCATCCTGAACATAGATCACGAGTCGATCCGGCCAGCTCTCGAAGCGAACCCCGACTTTCTTCTCTTCATCCAGCTCATTGCCATGGTGAACCGCATTGGTCACGGACTCTCGAACAGACAGGCCGATCCAGTAACGAGCATCCTCGTCGAAACCTACCAGTAGGCTGATTTTGTCAGAGAGTTCCTGAACGAGATCCAGATATCCCAAGTGACTGCCAAAGGATATTTCCAACTCTCTAGCGTGGCCTGTGTTTTCTTTTTCGACTTCATCACCCATGAAGTGCTCAAATCATAGTCAGGACGTCAAGGGTTGTCAACCCTGGCAAACCGCTGGTCTTCGACCAGCGCGTTTCACGTTTCACGTTTCACGTTTCACGTTTCAATTTGGCACGATCCTGCAGCCTGGTGTAGGAGTGCAAGACCTTGCGCCCACGGCAAGGACTGTGGAATCAAGAGGGCGCACGAATGCACCCGGTCATGTCCTATAATCGTGGTAGGAAACACATGAAGAAGCTCCAGATGAAACGTTCCTGCATAGCCTTATTCTTGATTACCTTTTCCACCTTTCTGCTCACTGCCAGCGGCCATCTGGATGTCATCGATGAGTACATGATCTTCTTTCAGGCGGAATCGCTGGCACTGAACGGCTCCCTGGCGGTACCTCAGGCCGTTGAGCACGATACCTGGTACGGGCGGGAAGGGGTCGACGGTCAGCCCTATACCGGCTATGGCCCCGCTCACGCCTGGGCTGTGGTCCCCTTCTATTACCTGGGCCGGACGACGGCTGCAATTCTGGACATCCCCGAGCAACACCGCGACTTGATCTTCTACTGGGGCGCCCTTCTCTCCAATTGTTTCCTGGCTGCGCTTCTGGCCCTCCTTTTCCACTATCTACTGTGCCGCCTACACGTCTCTCTCCGAATCTCTTTTGCGGCTTCTCTGGGCCTGGTTTTCGCCACTCCGGTGTGGCCTTATACGGGAACTCTTTTTTCAGAGATCTGGACCGCCTTGCTGCTGCTGGCGGCATTGATCTTCCTGGAGCGGACGATACGCCAGGGACAGACGGGGTTTTCCAGTGTGATGTGCTGTGGGACATGTCTGGGTCTGGCCCTGATGAGCCGGCCCAACCACGGGGCGGCCATTCCGGTCTTTGCCATCGCCTTGATGATGGCCCCATTATCCAGGGCGCTCCGGGTGCGGCAGGTTCTGCTCCTGGGGGCCGTCACCACTCTATTCCTGGGAGCCACTCTGGGGTTGAACTATCTGCACTTTCACGATGTCTTCCAGTTCGGCTATGCGGACCAGGTGGAGGGAGGCAAGATACTGACCCAATTCAACACGCCGACTCACCTCGGCCTTTATGGTCTCTTCCTCTCACCGGGCAAGTCTCTTTTCCTCTTCGTTCCGCTGGTTCTACTGGCGCTGGCAGGCCAGCCCCTGCTCTGGCGTCACAGCCGCCCTCTGGCTACCGTCTGCAGCGGCTGCATGCTGGTCTATGCCCTTTTTCTGGCGCACCACACCCAGTGGGAGGCCGGATATTCCTGGGGTCCTCGTTACCTTCTGCCGGTCGTACCGCTGCTCCTGGTAGGCATGGCCCCTCTTTTGAGGAAAACTCATCTCAACTGGCCGCGAAGGGCCCTGGTGGTCCTCTGCCTGGTGGGCGTGTTGGTTAACCTGCCAGCCGTCTTCACCTCGTCCTATGAAGTCCAGACAACCGGCGACTATTACGATGAGAACTATGTTTACCGGATGGGCCACAACGCGGTGGTGGAGCAGTGGAACCTGTTCCTTCACTACCTGGGAGGGGCTCTTCGGGGTAAGACGCTTGAAAGCCCTCTTCACCAGGGTCTTGACCTGTGGTGGGTGACGCTCATGAAGGACGGAGTCCCGCCCTTGTTGATGCTTCTCGGGATATCGCTGGCCACGCTGGCGGGACTGACCGGAGGAATGCTTCTGCTGGGAAGTGCCCGACACAAAAAAAAAGGGGGGCAGCCCTGAGGCTGCCCCCCTTTTGCGTTCAGAATCTACACCCTACTAAAAGATGAGCTTCAATCCGAATTGAATCTGCCGCGAGGTCGAGGTGGTCTGGCTGATTCTCCCGGCCGCACCCCGTCGAGTCGC
>JAZFRU010000128.1:0-2214 GCA_036445815.1 Acidobacteriota bacterium
CACAGTCGTCTTCTGGAGCGAGCGGCCAAGCTGAGCGATGAGAAGGGCGGAGGAAGCTTGACGGCTCTCCCCGTCATCGAGACGCAGGCGGGGGACATCTCGGCTTATATCCCCACCAACGTCATCTCCATTACCGACGGACAGATTTTTCTGGAATCTGATCTCTTTTACTCCGGGATTCGGCCGGCCATTCATGTGGGGAATTCGGTCAGTCGAGTCGGTGGGGACGCCCAGCTCAAGGCCATGAAGCAGGTGTCAGGAAGTCTGCGACTGGAGTTGGCTCAATACCGGGCGCTGGCGGCGTTTGCCCAGTTCGGATCGGACTTGGATGAAGCCACTCAGCACCAGCTGGCCAGAGGCGAGCGGCTGACCGAGATCCTCAAGCAGGTCCAGTATGAACCGATGAGCGTGGAAAAGCAGATCATCGTCGTATTGGCCGGCACCAAGGGGTTTTTAGACGACATTGAGATCTCCCAGCTGGAGGAGTTTCAAACGGGACTCCTGGACTATATGGACGCCAGCCAGTCTGATCTGTTGAAAGAGATTCTGGAGAAGAAGGCGCTGGATGATGATCTGCAGAAGCGGCTGCAGGATGCCATCGGAGAGTACGTGACTCGCTTCAAAGAGGAGCGGGCGGCCTAGTTTTTCAGGGCCTGGGCCAGGCCAGTACAGGAAACACCCCCTAAGTGTAAGGAAAGATTACAGGTAACTGATGTCAGGAGGCAACCTTCAAGATATTCGACGCCGGGTTCGATCGGTGAAGAATATCCAGCAGATCACACGAGCCATGAAGTTCGTGGCGGCCTCCAAGCTGCGGCGGGCCCAGGATCGCATGTTTGCCGCCCGGCCCTATGCCAATCGGATGTTGGCGGTTCTGAACTCTCTGGCCTCCAGAGCGGATTCCTCCCATCATCCTCTCCTGCTGGAGCGGGAGCAGGGGAAAGTGATGCTGGTTGTCATCACTTCCGATCGAGGTCTGTGTGGCGCCTTCAGTGCGAATATCATCAAGGCTGCCACCCGGTTCATCGAGGGAGAGGACGCCAATCGGGAACTCAGCCTGACCCTGGTGGGACGGAAAGCCGCCGACTGGTTCGGGTCCCGAGCCTGGCCCATCCGGCATGAGTACGTCAACATCATGACTCGAGTGGACTTCAAGTACGCCCAGGAAATGGCTGCCAGCCTGGTCGAATACTATACGGCGGCGGATGTGGATGCCGTTTATCTGGTGTACAACGAGTTCAAATCGGTGGTCCAGCAGGACGTGATCCTGGAGCCGCTGCTGCCCATTCGGCGTCTGGATCTTCAGGAAGAGGATCAGCCTCACCTGGACTATATTTATGAGCAGCCACCTCCGGTCTTATTCGATCATCTGTTGTCCCGGCACGTGGAGACCCAGGTGTTTCGGGCGCTGCTGGAATCCGAGGCCGCCGAGCACGGGGCTCGGATGACGGCCATGGATTCGGCCACCCGCAATGCCAAGGAGATGATCGACAAGCTGACCCTTCACATGAATCGGATGCGTCAGGCTGCCATCACCACCGAACTCATCGAGGTGGTCAGTGGTGCCGATGCCTTAGGAAAATGAAACTCGAAATCAACGAGAAATCGTTCACAGTCTAGGAGTTAACAATATGGCGGAAGCGGTCGGAAGAGTACTTCAAGTTTTGGGCCCAGTCATTGATCTTCAATTCGAGGATGGGCATGTGCCGGCCATCTACAATGCGATCAAGGTCACGTCCGAGGGTTTTGATACGCCGGTTCCGGTGGACATCACCCTGGAGGTGGCGCTTCACCTGGGATCCAGCGCCGTCAAATGCATCGCCATGCAGCCTACCGATGGTGTGGTGCGGGGCATGAAGGCGATCGATACCGGTGCACCTATTTCCGTTCCGGTGGGCCCTGAAACCCTGGGAAGGGTACTGAATGTCCTGGGAGAGCCGGTCGATCAGATGGGGCCCGTGAATGCGAAAAAGACCTACCCGATTCATCGCCCCGCTCCCAGCCTGGAGGAGCAAAGTACCGAAACCGACATGCTGGAGACCGGGATCAAGGTGATCGATCTGATTCAACCCCTGTCTCGAGGGGGAAAGATCGGTCTTTTCGGGGGAGCCGGAGTGGGCAAGACCGTCATTATCATGGAACTTATCAACCGGATCGCCACCCAGCACGGGGGTTATTCGGTATTCGCCGGAGTCGGCGAACGCACCCGTGAGG
>JAZFRU010000129.1:0-18543 GCA_036445815.1 Acidobacteriota bacterium
TTCACTCGTCAAGAGTCAGGTGGACCATCTCCCCGGCCTCCCTCACCCGGGGAAAGCTTTGAAACAGCGCGTACCGTAGTCCCCCTGCAGCGACACCGGTCACCAGGACAAACGGTAAAAAGAACAGAATCAAGGTCAAAGTCCCTGCCACCGATTCCAGGAAGGTCACCGTCTCCTGACGCCGAATCTCAGGATCGACCTGTTTCTGGTAAATCCACTGGATGGATGGAGCGTAGGTGACCTGTGGAAGGATCTTTTGCGCCGCTGATTCGGGGCCAAACAACATCGAGATAATCACACCGGAACGCCTCAGGTAGACTCCTTCAGGGGAAAAATAAGACTCCATGGCGTTTTGCAAAATCGTGGAATACTCCACGGCCAAAGCGGGGGTGGGATAACCGATCAGATAAAGATATGGGTCGCCCGGAGAATATCGGGCCGCTGTAACTTCGATGGGGTGTTCAAAACCCAGGCTCGAGATCAATTCTTGAGGAAAATGCCTGTTGAGGGCGAAAGAAGCCTCTCCCAGATAGAATCGGATCGTTTCTGGAACAAGATTTTCCTTTGGAAGGTGAATTACGGTCAAGGGATGAAGGTTCAGCAAGGGAAGGGCCTGGATGAGCCTGCCGGAAAATTCCTCCAGATGAGAAAGGGGAACTGAGACTTGTGGTTCGCCCTTCACGTGAAAGACGTAAGTTCCTCGCCAAAAGACAAGGCTTTCATTGAGGTAATAATTGTCCACCGGGAGGTTCAATCGCTGGGGAGAGAGCTCTGAATAAAGATGATTCCAATTGGAAAACAGTCCAAAGGCTCCCTGGGGATCGTGCATCTCGAAAATCTCGACTTCCAGGGAAGAAGGCGAGGGAGGGGCGCTCGCTCGCACCCTCCAGCGAGAGTAGTGAAGCAGAATGAATTCATCGATGATCTGGGCAGAAAAAGGGCTATCGAAGTTCCCCTCCTGTCCACTACTTTCTGTCAGAAGGTCAATCCGATAGCCATCCACCTGGTCGAAATACTGCTGGACGGTGGCCTGTCCGAGAAGGGGGTGACTGAGAAACAGTACGCCCAGCAATACAGAAGGAATCAAACGCCTGGTCCAGAGACACAACATCGATGATAGGTATTATACGGCGTGAGGACGGCGAGTTGTCTAATACGGGACCGTTGTGGTGACCGTGGGGGAACCCTCATTGACCGCAACCGTGCCCAGAGATTGAAGATACTTCTTGACCCCTTGGTAAAGAGCTTCGGCAGTTTTCTCCTGGCCACTTTCTCCTTTGAAGTAACTTTCATCGGTAGGATTGCTGATGAAGCCGACTTCGGTCAGAATCCCAGGCATGTTCAGATTAATCAGAACAATAAAGGGAGCTTTCTTGACACCCCGGTCCCGAACAACGCTGCGGTGGCTTTTCATTTGCAGGTAGAGGCTCTCCTGGACCACATGCGCCAGGTCGCGGGCCTCCTCGTTGTAATCTCCCAGAGCGATTTGTTTCAGCAGATCCTCTAAATCTCGGATGTTCTTCTGTGAACCTGCATTTTCCCGACTGGCGACTTCACGTTCTTCAGCGTTGGAACTGAAGTTCAAGAAAAAGGTTTCGACGCCCGTGACCCTTTGATCCCGACTCGAATTGGCGTGTACGGAAACGAAAAGATCCGCTCGCAACTGGTTGGCGATGGCGGTCCGTTCCTCCAGTGGGACGAAGTGATCGCCGGTACGGGTCAAGATCACATCGGTGCCGAGGCGCGTCTCCAACAGTTCTTTCAGCCGGAGGGAAACAGCCAGGACCAACTTCTTCTCCTGGAGGCCGGATGGCCCAATCGTTCCCGTGTCACGGCCACCGTGACCGGGATCAATCACGACGCGTCCCACTTTCAGACCCAGAACCCGGGTCAAACTGCGGTCGCCCCCCATATTCAAGGACGGAACGACCGGGGAAACCGCGGGCAGGGGCGCTGGTTCAACGGGCGGAGTCTCCAACACGGCCGTTTCGACCGGGGCCGGCGGCTCTATCGATTCGGAAGTGAAAGCCTCCTGGGATTTTCCGCCCAGGGTATCAATAACGATTCTGAAAGGGTCGTAAAGGGCGAATACGGTATGTTTTTTGATTTCCTCGAAGTCGAGGACTACCCGTACCACCGTATTGCGATTCTGACCCACCCTCAGCTGGGTGAGAAAGAGATCGTTGACGGCGTAGGTCTTGTCCACCAGACCCGCCTCGAGCCGAGTGCCCTGAAGGTCAAAGTAGATTCGATCCGGATCGGCAAGGATTTGTTTACGAAACTCAACTTCGCGATCCAGTTGAATGACCACCCGGGTGTAGTCTTCGTTGGCCCAATAGCGCACTTCGGAAACGGTGGCCAGATCATTCCGGATGGATGGTGTTGCCGGGGCGGTCACCTCTTTAATCGACTGCGCTGGGTTATTCTTGAGCGAGGTCGCCTGAGCGAGAGCCGGGCGTCTATGCTTGGTGTGAGGGTACTCTCTGGCAACGAATTCGAAGTAGTAGATGGCACGCTGGCGATAAATATCTTGACGAAAATGCAGGGCCATGGCCTGGTATAGATTGCCGATGGCATAGAGGGCATCATCGGCGGCTCCATAAGTGGGATCCTGGTCGATGACGGTACGATAGAGAAACAAGGCTCTCTGGTACTGCTTCAGGTCTCTATCGGAATTCTCGACCTCCAGCAGCTGGTCATGGTAGGCCCGAGCATTTTTATAGGCTGCCCTGGCAGCTGCCCGGTCCCGGGCCAGCGCCATCGAGGAACTCAGGAGCACCGCCAAGAGCAGGAATCCCACAGTGCGCTGTTTAGCCTGCATTTCTCACACCCTCTCTACTGCATCGGCACTCGCCTTCATCTGAGAGAAGCGAAGCCGCCTTCATCTGAGCGAAGCGAAGAATGATCCGTCCTGACGAGACGCGGCCCTTGCACCGCTTCGTGACGAGAAGGTGTGAGAAATGCGGGTTAGCGGCCATTGGTCACTTTGCTCTTATTTGATCTGTTTCGACAGGGCGTCGCCTGCCGGCCACTGCTCAAGGTCGCCAGGCAGCTGCCCTGAGGGAAACCCCGTGCAGGTCGATCCAGTTCAGTTCTTTTGCCACCTGCAATAATACCGGCACACCGTTCCTGTGATCGCAGATCAGCTGAAATCCGTGTATTCACCCTCTTCCGAGCGGCACTCCTTCCTCCTGGAAAGTATAAAACAGACACCTGTCAATCCTGTTGAAGGATTCCTGAGGAAAAGGGAGCTTTAGCAGTTAGTTGCCGTCGGTGGTGAAAAGGACACTACCATTGGGAAGAACGACTCGAGTGAGCGGTGGGTTTGATTCGGAGGTTTCAGCAGCGGGTTTTAAGGACTCGTAAAGGGCCGTCACCTTTCGCACATATTGCTGGGTTTCCCGATAGGGGGGGATTCCCTGGTGCCGGATGACGGCATTTTCACCGGCATTGTACGCCGCCAATACCAACGGGAGCTCGCCATTGAAGTGGTCCGTCAGAAACCTTAAATATCGCACCCCGCCCTGGATATTCTGGGCCGGATCGTAGGCGTCTTTCACGCCAAATCTTCTGGCGGTATCGGGATGAAGCTGCATCAACCCGATGCAGCCCTTGGGCGAGACTGCACGAGGATTGAAATGGCTTTCGACCTGGATGACCGCCTGCACCAGGTCTGCATCCACATTGAATTGCCGTGCCGACTCATGGATCAGAGGAAGATAAGGGTTACTCACTCGCCTTGTAGAGGAACCAGATTTCTCACGGGGAAGGTCTGTGCGGTTGGTGCCGATATTGGTGTAAACCCGGACGCCTCTTTCATTGATGTATGAGTACAGAGATCCTGCCCAGGCTGAACTGGTCAAGGTGACCAGAAGGGCGACGGCCAGGGACATGACCACCCCGGTCCGTTTGACCGATTTGAGGAAGCGAAACGAGGTGTAGCGGGGCCTCAGCGAGTCAACAGGCCGGACCAGTCTCATCGGCGTTTCAGTCGGAAAGTTCCGCATGAGCAGTCTCATGGGGATTAAGGATGCTCCCGAGGAGTTGAAAGTCGTAAATATTCCACAATGTTTTTACTCAATATTTCAAGAATACCGTTATTGAGAGGGGAAATACCAGAAGAACCCAGGAAAGCGTCTTCAACGTTGAGGTTTACGACGGTTGGTCTTGTCCTGGTAGAGCGCGTCATCAGCACGGGCGATGAGTGTGTGGAAGGTGTCATCCTCGGTCATCTGTGTCCCTCCTATGGACAGACCGATCGGAGGAAGATGGGTCCAGTCTTCTCCCAGCGAAGCCTCCTTCACCGACTTCCGAAGGCGATCCGTAACTCCTTTCAACAAGTTCGACGTCATGTCAGGCATGACAATGAAGAACTCGTCACCCCCGTAACGAGTGATCATTTCCCCGGTCCGCATACAATCGGTCAGACATCGGCCAACGGTGGTCAAGACGTGATCCCCGGCCAGATGTCCGTAGCTGTCGTTGTAGTTCTTGAAGTGATCGAGATCCATTATCAGAACCGAGAGATCTCGGTGGGTATCCCGACAGCGGTCCATTTGCCCCTGCAGCGTATTGTCCAGCCAGCGTCGATTATAAAGGCCGGTAAGCCCGTCGATTACTGCGTATCGCTCGAATTCACGCTGCAGTTCTTGTGTTGTTGCAATAACACTGTTTCCTCCCCGCAGTCGTTGGGCCAGAACAGTGATCAGATTATAGGCGATGTTGGTGGAGCTGCGCATCAGAGCCCAGGAGGTGTCTTCGGAAACTTCGAGTACCCGACAGGTGTCGTCGGCCAACACATGGGCGGATGTGGGCTGACCGTCAATTACAGAAAGTTCTCCCACAATGTCACCAGGTTCAAGAATGGTCAGCGGGTCTTCCTCCAGATTGAGGTGTACTCGCAAACGACCGCTGAGCAGCACGTACATCACACGGTTGGGGCTCCCCGATACGATGAGCACCTCACCCGAATTCAGGTTTTTGACCGTACATGGGGCAAGTAGATGCTGGATGGACGGAAGATCAACATCCTTGAACAGAGACACACTTTCCAATTCAGTGAGATCCCAGCTATTCGATTTTGATGTCATTCTGCTTCTCCGAGTCGTTAATCTCGAGGTGCTGTTGAGTTGGAGTTAGTGGAGCAAGTCATCCACGATCTGATAGGTCTGTTCAAGGGCTTCCTCCAGTCGTGCCGGGTCCTTTCCTCCTGCCTCGGCCATGTCTGATTTTCCACCACCCCCGCCGTCCACGAGAGGAGCAATTTTTTTAATCAAATCATTGGCACTGATTCGACTGGTCAAATCTCCGGTCACCATGGCCACCAGGCTGGCCTTGCCGTCGAAGGGTGTTCCGAGGACCACCACTCCTGTTTTTAATCGATTGCTGAGTTCCTCTGCAAGCTGTCGAAGTCGGTTTCGATCCAGATTTTCCACCTTCTGGGAAAGGACTCGTACACCCTGCACCTCGCGTGCCTCTTGCAGGACGTTGGTACTTTCCTTTTGAGCCAGTTTCAATTGCAGTTGCTCAACTTGTCTGGTGGTTTCCTTGAGTTCCCTGGAAATCTTGTCCAGGGTTGGAATCAGGTCGTTTCGCTGGACCTTCAATTCTGTGGACATTCTGCTGATGAGGCTTTCGTCGTCCAGGAACCTGCCAAGAGCCAGTTTGCCGGTGAGGGCTTCCACCCGCCGCACCCCTGCCGAAACACTCCCCTCATGGACGATTTTGAAAAGAGCAATGCTGCCGGTGTGCGTGACGTGTGTTCCACCGCATAACTCCATGCTGAACCCGGGAACTTTGACGACCCGGACCTGCTGCTGATACTTTTCCCCGAAGAGAGCCATGGCCCCTTCTTGAATGGCGTCATCCAGATCTCTGATCTCTGTTTCTACCTCGATATTATGACGGATCTTTTGGTTCACTCGCTCTTCAATCTGGCGTATTTCCTGAGATGAAACCCCCTGGTAGTGATTGAAGTCGAAACGCAGGCGATCGGGCGCTACCAGCGAACCCGCTTGTTTCACGTGTTCACCCAGGACCTCTCGCAGGGCCGCATGCATCAAATGGGTGGCGGTGTGATTCCGAGCGGTGTGGGTTCTGTCGACCGTCGAGATATTGGCCTGAACCGTCTCGTTTTCCTCGAGTTGGCCGTTTCGAACCTGAATCTTGTGGAGTCGCAACCCGCCGATGGGCGTGAAAACATCCTGGACAACAGCCTGAGCTGTATCGGTGCTGAGGGTGCCCCGGTCCGCAACCTGTCCACCTGACTCGGCGTAAAAAGGAGTCTGATCCAGGATGATTTCTCCCACCTCGCCTGAAGTCAACGCCGATACCCGATGGTCGTCCTTGATGATGGCCAGAATCCTTCCGGAAATGTCGCTGACGTCAGTATATCCGGTGAACTTCGTCTCCAGATTCTGCTCGGCCAGCTCCTGGTGGATGGGTTTGATTTTCTTCTCCCCACCCTTCCAGCTGGCCCTTGCCCGGGCTCGTTGTTTCTCCATCTCGGTGTAGAAACCCTTTTCATCCACCTGCAGGCCTCGTTCTTCAGCCATTTCCCTGGCCAGGTCAAAAGGAAACCCAAAGGTATCGAACAGGCGAAACAGTTCCTTGCCGGGTAAAGTGCTTCCTGGAGAGTTCGATGCAAAGAGTTCATTCAGAAGTTCGGTTCCGTGGCTCAGCGTGGCGCGGAATTGGATCTCTTCATTTTTGACTATCTTGGCTGCATACTCCCGCGTTTCAAGGAGTTCCGGATAGGCGTCTTTCATCAGTTCCGCCACCAGAGTCGTGAGCGTAAAAATGAAGGGGTCTTCCATCCCCAGCATCTTGCCGTGACGAATAGCACGCCTGAGAATCTTTCGCAGCACGTAGCCGCGGCCCTCATTCCCGGGGATCACACCATTATTGATCAAGAAGGTGCAGGCTCGACTGTGATCAGCCAGGATCCTCAGGCTAGTATCTTTCCTTTCATCCTGTCCGTAGACTTCATTGGTCTGACGGCAGGCTTCCTGGATAATAGGCCGGAACAGGTCCGTGTCGTAGTTACTGGAAACGCCCTGCAGAACACAGGTGATTCTTTCCAGGCCCATTCCCGTATCGATCGAAGGGGAAGGGAGGGGGGCCACTTCTCCTGAGGAATCCCTGTTGAATTGCATGAACACCAGATTCCAGATCTCGACAAATCGGCCGCAATCGCATTCCACCGTGCAGTCTGAATGCCCGGCTGGACTGCTTCCCAAGTCGTAGTGGAGTTCCGAGCAGGGTCCGCACGGTCCGGTGGGACCCATTGCCCAAAAATTCTCCTTCTCACCCATTCTCACGATGCGCTGGGACGGAATTCCAATGTCGTCTTTCCATAACTGAAAGGCGTCATCGTCTTTTTGATAAACCGTGATGGTCAAACGTTCCGGAGTGATCGAGTAGACCTGGGTGCACAATTCCCAGGCAAATCGGATGGCTTCCTTTTTGAAATATTCCCCGAAAGAGAAATTGCCTAGCATTTCAAAAAAAGTGTGATGCCGAGCCGTACGCCCCACCGTTTCCAGATCGTTATGTTTGCCGCTTACGCGCATGCACTTCTGGCTGCTGGCCGCTCGGAGGTAGTCGCGTTTTTCCAATCCCAGAAAAGTGTCCTTGAACTGGTTCATTCCTGCATTGGTGAACAGGAGCGTGGGGTCGTTTTCGGGAACCAGTGAACCGCTCGAGACACGTTTGTGCCCCTGACTCTCAAAGTAGTTCAGGAATTCTTCCCGAATTTCAGCGCCCGTTCTCATCTTTTCGACTCCAGTCAACGTCGTCAAAATAAGGTCCCAGCTGGGTCCGTACCCTGTCGGGAGCGTAACCCAGACGAATACAGTGATCGTAGAGCTTCTTGAGAGGAGGATGGGTTTTGGGTTCTCCCGACCTGTTGACCCAGAGATCGATGGCCTCCTGAAGGCCTTCCACCTCTCCCTTCTCCTGGTTGATCTGCTCCAGGACCTCATCGATCATTTTAGCATCGATACCCAACCTTTTTAAATCCTGGGAGACTCGGTGATCTCCCCAAAGTCGCCGTTTGCGTCCCAGAAGAGCGCGTTCGAGAGCGAATGTCGCGTCATTGAGGAAGCCCCGCTCCTCCAATTGGTCCAGGATTTCCTCGACAAGGTCACTCTGATGACTCCGAACCAGTTTTTGGTGTAATTCCCTACGGCTGTGATTCCGCCTGGCCAAGAACCCCAGGGCACGTTGGTAGATCTTCTTCTCAACAGTTTTCATGATGCCCTGTCTCTTGTCCTGCTGCAGGTGTTAGAAGGGGGCGACGCTGACAGACCACGAGTAAAAGCGGCCAGGCTATGATCGTACTTGACGGTTGAAACGAGGAACGTGCCCCGGAGAATCTGGCCCCTGCTAAGCAGTGATTCGAATCGCAACTGATCAGGACTCGACGTGTTGATTCTGGTAGACCTGTGTCATCCAGCCGTGCCGATCCTCGACCCTGCCTTCGACGTAGTCGAAGAAGTCGCGCTGGATTTCCAGGGTGATGGGCCCGGGTTTTCCATCGCCTACCTGGACGTGATCGACGGAACGAATAGGAGTGATTTCTGCTGCTGTTCCGGTCAAGAAGATCTCATCGGCGATGTAGAGCATCTCTCGAGGAATGGGCTGCTGGGAAACCGTGTAGCCGCGTTCTTGAGCCAGGGTAATGGCGGTATCGCGCGTTATTCCGGGCAAGATGGCGGCACTGATCGGGGGCGTGTACAACATGCCGTCACAAACAAAGAAGATGTTCTCGCCACTCCCCTCGCTGACACACCCCTGGCTGTCCAGGGCCACACCTTCGGCAAAGCCGTTCACCACTGCTTCCAGTTTGATCAGGATGCTGTTGATGTAATTGCCTCCGACTTTGGCCATGGTGGGAAAGGTGTTCGGGGCCGCTCGCGACCAGCTTGAAACACAAACATCCACGCCCGATTCAGTAGCCCCTTCTCCCAGATAACGTCCCCATTCCCAGACCATGATGTAGGACTCAACAGGAATCTCCAACGGGTTGAGCCCCAGGCCCCCGACCCCGTAAAAGATAATGGGCCGGATATAGCAACGCTCCATCTTGTTGACCCGGATAGTTTCCAGAATGGCCTCTTGAAACACCTCCAGGGAATAGGGGATTTTGGTGCGATAGATCTTGCAGGAATTGAACAGCCGTTTGGTGTGCTCACGAAGACGAAACACTTCGGAGTCTCGCGAAGATTTGTAACAACGAATGCCTTCGAACCAGGAAGATCCGTAGTGAAGGGCATGGGACGTGACATGCACGTTCGCCTGGTCCCAGTCCTTAAACTGGCCGTTATGCCAAATCTTGTCGGACTTGGGCTGAGTCATGAGGCAAAGGATAGGAGGGTGATCCGAACAAGTCAATCCCGACAGAAATTAACCCGCGTCTTTTTTTGCGTAATATCCCTTCTTCGCCCGGATCTTCAAACCCCTTTCTTTGGCGTCTTTGATCACGACATCGGTGTTTCTCCAGCTTCCATCCTTCACCGGGTTGCTGGAGATGTAAGCGAGCCGGTACTGATGACGAAGTTCATAGGCAATGGAACGGAAGATCTCCTTTAGTTCGTCGATCTTGTCAGGAAAAAAAGCTTCTCCTCCGGTGTTTTCAGGTAATTCCCTGAGGGCTTGCTGGATCTTCTCTCGTGCTGATTTGAAGATGCCGAAAAATCCACCGCTGGAGGTCAGATCCTTGTCCAGAAAGGACACGATGTAAAGCTGAACATCACTCTCCTCCACTTTTTCCAGGAGGTCTTCATGGGAGTAATAACTGTCCTTATCCTCTCCGTCGGTGAAAACCACAACGCTTTTTTTTAGCTCACTCCCTTCGCCTGCCTTGTCCAGAGCGAGGTAGATAGCATCGTAAAGGGCGGTCCCTCCAGAGACGATCACGTTGTCCAGTGCGTCGTTGATGTCTTCGACATCGCGCGTAAAGTCCTCTTCCAGGCGCACCTTTCCCTTGAAAGTGAGGAAGAAGAGCTCATTTTCAGGGTTGTTCATGGAAAGAAAGAGTTCGGTGGCCTCGGTCACCAGGTCGAATTTGTCACGCATGCTGCCGCTGGAATCGATCACGATCCCCACAGTGCTGGGAATGTCGTCCTGGCCAAAATAAGTAATTTCCTGTTCGACCTTATCCTCGTAAATCGTGAAGTCCACTTCTTGAAGACCGGAGACCAGCTGGTTGTCCCGATCGTAGACCGTCGAGTAGAGCACGATCTGGTCCACTTCGGTACGGAACTGGGCGGGGCGCTGAGCGGAGGATTGCCCCAGAGAAGAAGACGAATCGGGTGCCTGGGCCAGTATCGCCAGTCCCAGGGTCAGGACAACGGTTGTTGACGCACGGGACTTCAGCATGGAGTGAGGCAACTACTGTTGGGGCGCAAAATAACCCTCTTTGGCACGCACTTTCAACTTGGGCATGCCTTCGGGGGGATCCAGCCGAACCTTGAGCTTACGCCAGGAGCCGTCGGGCCTCCGATTGGTGGGAGTGTATCCCACCAGGTACTGGTTTCGCAGTTCGGAGTGAATCAGGTCACAGAAGTAATCCAGTTGTTTGAAGTTGTTGGGGAAAAAGGCTCGGGCTCCCGTCAGGCGGACGATTTCCGAAATAATGCTGCGTCCGTAGCCCATCTCACCTCTTTCACCGATGACATAGATCTGAACATCGGATTCCTTGACGTAGTCCTTCAACTCGCTGAAGGTGTATCGGCTGCTGTTGTCTTCCCCGTCGGTGATGACGATCAGCGCTTTTTTCTGATGGCGGCCGGCACGAATTTTTTCCAGCCCCATATACATGGCATCGTAAAGGGCGGTGCGTCCTTTGGGGCTTTTGATGGAGATTTCATTGCTGATATTGGCGCTTCGATTCGTGAAGTCCCTGACCAGGGCAGAGCGCTCATTGAAGGTGATTAAAAAGTATTCATCTTCCTGGTCGCCCTGCTCCAGGAATCGAATCACAGAGCTTCTCGCACTGAGGATGTTGTCTCCCATGGAACCGCTCATATCCATGATGATTCCCACGCTGATGGGGGACTTGTCGTTGGAGAAGTGGGTCAGGCTCTGTTCCAGCTTATTTTCGAAGACTCGAAAGTGATCTTTCTCCAGACCCACGACGTAGCGGTTGAGGGGGTCCGTGACGGTGACGCGAACGATAACCGTATCGACATCAACTCGGAAACGCGGGGGAATATCGTTCTTTTCACCTGCGATTAACCCAGTGGGAACAAGCAGAATAGTTAATAGATAGGGTAAAAAGGATGATCTCATCGTTACTATAATGATATCGGATTCGTTTTCAAAAGAAAAGGTCCGATTGGAATCGCGAAACAACGAGATTCGAGTGCCCGTTGGCCCTTGTCAGGCCTCATTCAGCGGATTGTCCTGATCTACCTGATCGAAATAATCGGATGGGATCAGGACCTCCCGGGCCTTACTGCCTGCCGGGGGGCCCACCAGGCCCTCATGTTCCATGACATCCAGCAGGCGAGCTGCGCGCCCATAGCCAATTCTCAGGCGTCTTTGGAGCAGAGAAGTCGAGGCTCTGCCGGTCTCGGCAACAAAACGAGCGGCCTCATCATAAAGCACATCTTCCAGTTGATTGATATCTCCCAGGGTGCCTTCGTTTCCGTCAGGAATCCCTTCCAGCACTTCCTTTTGATATTCAGGCTCTGCTTGTTGTTTGAGGAAACCGGTAATCTTACGGATCTCTTTTTCGCTGACATAGGCCCCATGGATGCGAATCAAACGTGAGGTCCCAGGCGGTAAAAAGAGCATATCACCGTTGCCAAGCAGTCGTTCAGCTCCGTTGGAGTCCAGAATGGTTCTGGAGTCGACACGAGAAGCGACTCGAAAAGAAATCCGGCAGGGGAAATTGGCCTTGATCAAACCGGTCAAAACATCCACCGAGGGACGTTGAGTTGCCAGAATCAAGTGGATTCCCACGGCCCGAGCCATTTGAGCGATACGGGTCAGAGAGGCCTCGATTTCTTTTCCCGCGGTCATCATCAAGTCCGCCAGTTCATCGACGATCAGAATGATATAGGGTAGGCGCTTCTTTTCCTCGAAGCCTTCCGTGGCTTCGTCGATCATCTGGTTGTACTGATCAATATTCCTGACGCCTTCCTGAGCCAGGGTTTTGTACCGTTCCTCCATTTCCGATACCGCCCAGTTCAGGGCATTGGCGGATTGTCGTGGATCGGTGACGATCGGGGTCAGCAGATGAGGAATGTCCTTGTAGAGCCCCAATTCGAGCCGTTTCGGATCGATCATGATAAATCGGACGTCGGCAGGACTGGCCTTGTAAAGAATAGAACACACCACGCAGTTCAAAGCCACGCTCTTCCCTGTACCGGTGGCACCGGCAATGAGCAGATGAGGCATTCGTGCCAGGTCGGACACGTAGGTGTTGCCATTGATTAGTTTTCCCAGGGCCAGGGTCAGTTTCGACTCGGATTGTTGAAAGGCCGCACTTTCCAGGACATCTTTCAGGGCGATGTTTTGGCGATTCAGATTGGGAACCTCGATCCCCACAGTATTTTTCCCGGGAATCCGGTCAATTCGAACCGACTCAGCTTTTAAAGCCAGACAGAGGTCATCGGCCAGATTGGTGATTCGACTGTACTTGACGCCGGCTTCGGGTTTGAACTCGAAAGTGGTTACAACGGGCCCTGGGTGAATCTGGAGGACCCGTCCATGGACATCGAATTCTGCACACTTGGTAGCCAGAACCCCGGCCCTCTCAATGAGTGCCGGTTCATCAACACTCGCCGTCTCCGTTGAGGAGACCAGGAAGTCAAGGTCAGGAAAGTGATAGGGGTGAATGATCTGGCTGTCACGAATGGGAGACAATTGATCCTTGGATTCTGACTGGGATACTGGAACAGCCGAGGGTGGAATCGAGTGAGGAGGAAGTTTGACGGTGACGGTGGGCGTGTCGGGATCGGATTCCTCGCCAGGAGGAATCAGCGGATTTCTGGATCCGGGTTCAGGAGCTCGCTGAGCGACCAGCCGCTTTTTCTCCCGGAGACGGGCCAGCTGGCCCTTCTGGTGGCGACGTTTCTGCCAGTCGCTGTAATAGCCGGTCACGACAGCGAACAGGTTCCAATTGCGACCCTGAAGCCAATCCAGGGAGGCATCAAGAGAGAATCGTGTTGTGAGCATCAAGCAGAGAATCAAAACGGTCGCCACGATCACCAGAGATCCCGGATAATTCACATAGATCAACAGGAATTGAGAGATGAGAACGCCCAGGATACCGCCGGCCGTGAAGTTGACGGTGACCGGAAGGTTGGGCGGAAGAAAGGTCAACGCGGCACTCAGCGCTGCCAGGGTTCCGGCAAATCCGCCCAGCTTCACAAAGGGATATTCCCAGGTACGTCCCCGCAGGGCTTTATAACCCATGATCAGCAGCAACAAAGGCAGATAAAGAGCAGAGAGGCCGAAACTGTAAAACAGGTAATCTGAACCCCAGGCGCCAATTTTACCAACATAATTGACATATTCCGATGAGGATGAAGAGACATTCAGGGCCGGGTCCAACCCGCTGTGACTGAGTAAGGATAAGGCCAGAAGGAGGGAAGTGGCCAAAAGAACCACCCCCAGAAACTCGCCAGCTTTTTCTTTCGGATAGACAGACATAACTCGATACATTTCTATCATTTGTCACTGACGGGAAGGATGGCGGGCGCTGGTCTGCGACCCGCGCGTTTAACGTTTAACGTTTCTGGTTTAACGAAAGCAGGGAAAGAACTACCCTGAATGGAAGTGGTAAAAACACCTCTGGGTGGAATGGGCCGGAACCCCGAAGGGGTGATGTGAAATAGCCTGGGGCGTGAGCCCTAGGACTGAAAAGGGTGGCAAGGAAGCCCTGTAAGGGCGTTGTGAGGAACCTGTCAAGGGCCTCCATCCTGTTCAGGGCACCTGAGAAGGGAACTCAGAAACTCCTGTTTATACAGAATGTCCTCGGTATGACCGCCTCGGTTATGTCTCCGATACTCCGGACCCACGTTAAACGTGAAACATTAAACATGAAACGTCAGCAGCGCTGTTCTTCGAGCAGCGGGCCGGTCACACCTCAATCACGACAGGTAAAATGATAGGTCTTTTGCCCGTCTTCTTGCGGATGAACCGCTTGAGGCCCTTGCGGAGGATTTCACCAAACAGTTCCGGATCTTGTTTCTCCTCAACCGGTGTTTCAGACACGATTCTCGCAACCTCCGTCTGAGTGGCCCCCAGCAATTCTGTGGAGGCGTCCGTCAGGACGAAGCCTCGGGACACCAGTTCCGGTGATCCGATCAGATCTCCAGTCAGGCGATCCACTCGAAGTATCACGACTAGAAAACCGTCTTCAGAGAGAAAACGCCGGTCCCGCAGGACCACCTCATGGACCTGGCCGAGATGTCCCTCGTCAATGAAACGACGGCCGACTTTCACCTTGTCCGTCAGCTTGGCTGAATCGGGCCGCAGCTGCAAATTATCTCCGGTTTCAATGAGCAGAACGTTTTCTTGAGGAATCCCCTGGTCGCGTGCCAGAGAGGCATGGTTCTTCAGCTGGCGGAACTCTCCATGAATCGGAATGAAAAATTTGGGGCGAGTCAGGTTGATCATCAATTTCAGATCGTCTCTGAGCCCGTGACCCGAGGTGTGGACCGGAGCCGACCGGGAGTCGTAAATGCGCGCTCCTCTCCGGTAGAAATGGTTCACCAGATTGGAAATCAGTTTTTCATTGCCCGGGATCACCCGTGCCGAGAGAATGACCATGTCGTCTTCTTCAACCTGAAGACCTTTGAACTCATTGACGGCCATCCGGCTCAAAGCGGCCATCGGTTCGCCCTGACTGCCGGTCGCTAAAATGAGCAACTGATCGGAGGGGAAATCCTTGGCCTCTCCGGTAGAGATGATCAGATCTTGCGGATACTGGAGGCATCCCACCTCGACGGCAGTTCGGATGTTCGCGATCATTCGACGCCCGACGGGCAGGACCTTGCGGCCCACTTGCTGTGCCAGTTCTAGGATCACCTGAATTCGGGGAATGCTGCTGGCGAAGGAAGCCACAATGATTTTCTTGTCGGCCTGACGAAAAAGATTTCCCAGGCCCTCGTACATCGTGAATTCGGAAGGCGCTACCCCGGGCACTTCACTGTTGGTACTGTCGGAGAAAAGAGCCAGGACTCCCTGTTCACCATACTCGGCCAGACGTGTGATATCGCTCGGCTTGCGATCGACCGGTGTCTGATCAAACTTGAAATCTCCGGTCCAGATAACAGTCCCGACCGGGCTGGAGATGGCAAAGCAGAAGGCATCGGGGAAAGAGTGTGTGACATGAAGGGGTTCGACCCGCAAGCAGCCAAACTCCACGGGCTCCCTTTCTTCCATCGTTATCAACTCCACGACCCCTTCGAGTTTTCGTTCCCGCAGCTTCTGAGCCACCAATCCCAGGGTCATGCGACTCCCGTAGATGGGGACGGGTATTTCGTCAATGACGTAGGAGACACTCCCGACATGATCCTCATGGCCATGGGTAAGCACGATGGCCTTCAGGTTGTGCTGGTGTTCCTTGAGAAAGGTGAGGTCCGGGACAATCACGTCAACGCCCAGGCCACCGCCCATGTGACCACCCGGAAAGGTCATCCCGGCGTCGATCAGGATCATGTCCTCACCGCAACGCAGGACCGAGCAGTTCATCCCGAATTCTCCCAGCCCTCCCAGAGGGGTGATTTCCAGGTAATCATTCATAACAAGCGCGAATTATAGCACTCGTCCAAGACAAGCGTATTGTTCCAGGGTCACCTGTTCCGGCCGGGCTTGAGCGGGAATACGACACCCTTCAAAAGCCGGCCTCAACTGCCCGGGATCCCGTCCCGATTTGAGATTGTTCCAAAGGGTTTTACGGCGATGCTGGAAGGCAGTCTTGAGCAGGGTTCGAAAGGCGGACTCCTCCGGAACGGGGAAGGGAGGATCCCGGGGTTCCAGTTGGAGGACGTGAGATGTGACTTTGGGCGGGGGAACGAAAACGCCTGGAGGGATGTCGAACCCTGCGGTTCGGTGAAAATGGTATTCCATGAGCAGAGTAAAGTAGCCGTAATCCTTGCAATTGGGCGGTGACAGGATTCTCTGCGCCACTTCTTTCTGAAGGAGAAAGGTTCCGCTTTGAAACTTATCCTTGATAGGAATCATCTCTTGGAGTATCCGAGTTGCGATGTTATAGGGAAGATTACCGACGACTTTGAAGGGAGGGGGACCTGCCGAGGACCAGTCAAAAGAGAGAATATCGGCCTGGATGATGTCGAGGCCCTGGTCCCGAAAATGCTCTTTGAGATACTGCACCAGTTCGGAGTCGAATTCAATGGCCACGACTTTTCGGGCCAGAGGCAGCAGGGCCTGGGTCAATAACCCGGTTCCCGATCCGATCTCGACAACGGTGTCGTCAGGACCAATTTGAGCAAATTGCACGATTTTTTGACAGTATCCAGGATTGGCGAGAAAATGCTGACCGAGAGGCTTCTTGGCCCGAGGTTTGGGATTCACCGGGGTATGGTAACATGACCTCGCAATTGCAAATGAGTGACGCGTAAGACGGTGAAGGAGGAAGTATGAGTGAAAATGTTCAGGCAGTAACGGATGAAAACTTTCAAGAAGAAGTCTTGAACTCGGACAAGCCTGTTTTAGTGGATTTTTGGGCGACGTGGTGTGCTCCTTGTCGAGCCCTGGCCCCCATCATTGATGAGGTAGCGAAGGACTTCGAGGACCAGGCCAAGGTGGTCAACTTGAACGTGGATGAGAACTCGGAGACGGCCGGGAAATACAATATCAAGGGCATCCCCACTCTGCTCCTTTTCAGCGGGGGAGAGATCAAGGACCAGATTGTCGGCAATACCGCGAAGGATACGATTGCCAAAATGATCCAGTCTCAACTGCAGGAAACCGCATAATGGGTTCACCGCCAAGGCTGGAACTCTGTTGGCTTGGCGGCTGATACTTCGTCATGGCAAACGTCGTAATTGTTGGAACCCAGTGGGGAGATGAGGGGAAAGGGAAGATTGTCGACCTGATCACCCCGCGGTTCAGCCTGGTGGCACGTTACCAGGGAGGCCACAATGCCGGGCACACCGTCATCATCCACGACAAGAAGTATGTGCTTCATCTGATTCCTTCGGGAATCCTTCACCCTGACAAGGAATGCGTGATCGGCAATGGTGTCGTGGTCGATCCTCAGGCACTGGACGAAGAGGTCCAGATGTTGTCGGAATTCGACCTTGAGGGCCGCCTTTTCATCAGCAATCGCTCCCACTTGATCATGCCTTACCATCGTGCCGTGGAATCGGCAGAAGAAGATCGTCTCGCGGAGGCAAGAATCGGCACCACCAGTCGAGGTATTGGTCCCTGTTATGAAGACAAGATGGGGCGCCGCGGCATTCGAACAGGGGATCTGCTTTATCCCGAGATATTCAAGGCTAAACTGGAAACCAACGTCGCTCTGAAAAATCGTCTGCTGGAACGGCTCTATGGAGCGGAGCCACTGAACTGCGAAGCGATCTATGAGAGCTACATGAAATTGGCTCCGAGAATTGTGCCCTATGTGATCGACACGGCCGAGTATCTCAACAAGGCGGTGCGAAATGGCGGAAACATTCTCTTTGAAGGTGCCCAGGGAACCCAGCTGGATGTGGATCATGGAACCTATCCCTTTGTGACCTCTTCCAGCGCAACGGCGGGTGGAGCGTGTACGGGGACCGGGGTTGGCCCAAGCGACATCAACGGCATTATTGGAATCGCCAAGGCCTATACGACGCGAGTTGGAGCGGGACCGTTTCCTGCAGAGTTGAACGATTCAGTGGGGCGGCATGTTCAGGAGAAGGGAGGCGAATTTGGCGCCTCAACCGGCCGGCCACGCCGCTGTGGATGGTTTGACGCGGTGGTGGTTCGCTATGCCTGCATGGTGAACAACATCGATACCCTGGTCATCACCAAACTGGATGTTTTGGATGAGCTGGAGGAGATAAGGTTATGCACTGGTTATGAGTACAAGGGTGAGAAACTGACAGCCTTTCCGACTCAGATGAGTGTGTTGGAGGAGGTGAATCCGGTTTACGAAAGTTGTCCCGGCTGGAAGACCGATACCTCCAAGATTCAGGACTATGACGATCTCCCCCAGCAGGCGAGAGATTATCTCAACCGAATCTCCGAACTGATCCAGACTGACATCTCTATTATCTCAATTGGTCCGGATCGCAAGGAAACCATAATTCTGGAGGAAAGCCCACGGCTCCAGCCGCTTCTGAACTAGGGGAACCACCACCGAGACACGGAAAAGATGTTCACCACAGAGGCACAGAGAAGGCAACTCAGAGCGGTCCGAAGGGTGAAGATGATTCAGGGCGCCTCGTCCATGGCATCGCAGACAGGAATTCGTTAAACTCTTGTTTCCCAATCCACAGGGGCCGTTAGCTCAATAGGTAGAGCACCTGCCTTTTAAGCAGGGGGTCGCCGGTTCGATTCCGGCACGGCCCACCATTCCTT
>JAZFRU010000130.1:0-4017 GCA_036445815.1 Acidobacteriota bacterium
TTTTTTATTCGTCAGGGAAGTTTTACCCGCTTTTGCCTCCCCAGCTGCCGACTCTCCTGAAACCCCTTTCCTCCTTTTGGCATCTTACTATTCCATACCCAATCTGTGTCCAGGGGTTAAGGGGGAAAAAGAGAGATTAAAGAGGATGTTTTTATGAGGTATCGTAAGTACGGGATTTTTATTGCCTTCGCCCTGGTCATCGGACTCCTGTTGGCGGGATTCTACTGGATGGACCGGGAAAATCAACTGATGCAGGACCAGCTGTCGAATCTCCGTCAGGAGAACGACATGCTCACCGAGCGCAATGAGCGGCTCAGCTATATCAATAATCTAGCCATTGAATTTTCCATGGATCCCACCATCGTGACCCTGGTGGATCGCTACTCCCGAGAATACATGAAGGCGGACGGGCCCGAGTGGAGGTTGGTGAGGACCCCGGAGTTCATGAGCTACATCATGTTGTCCTTGATCTATGTGGAGTCCAAGGGGAACACCCATGCCGTGGGTGATGGAGGCAAGGCCCGTGGACTCACCCAGATATGGGTTTCAACCGCCCAGGACTATGGTGAGGTGACGGCCGAAGCCCTGCATCGGCCGGAGACGAATATTTCCTTTGCCTTCAAGCATTTTCATCAGTTGCTGGAAAAGTATCATGGGAATCTGGCCCTGACCCTTTACGCCTGGAATCGCGGCAGTCGCAAGGTTGACCGGCTCCTGGAGTACGGAGAGTCGCCCGGCAACGGATATGCAAAGAAGGTGTACGAGGCGGCCATGGTCAACAACCGGGATGTGATGACCGGCACCCCCTAGTCCCTGGAGTTACCGGCTAAAGCCCCTTGGATTTCAACACCATGAGCTTTTTGATCTGCATATCCTCCATGGTGTAGGGAATGCCTCCGACTGCCAGCCCGGACTCTCCCAACCCGGCAAACGGCATCCAGTCGACGCGAAAGGCGGTGTGATCGTTGATCATCACGGCCGAAGCGTTCAACTGTGAATAGGCCTGCATGGCGGTGTCGATGTCCTGGGTGAACACCGCCGCCTGAAAGGCATAGGGCAGGGCATTGGCCCGCGCGATGGCCTGGTCGAATTCGGTGTAAGAATAGACGCAGATGACGGGGCCAAAAACTTCCATCTGACTGACCCGCGTGTCGTCGGGAGGATCGAGCAGGACCGTGCATTCGTAACAGGTGTCGGAGATGCGCTTGCCGCCCGTCAGCAGCGTGGCGCCGGCCTGAACCGCTTCCTGGACCCACTCCTCAACCCGATCGACCTCGGCCGGCCGAATCAGCGGGCCCACATCGGTTTCGGCCAGGGTGGGATCGCCTACCTTCAGGCCACTGGCACTCTCGGCCAGCCTTTGGGCCAGTTCCTGGATCAGGGATTGGTGAGCAAAAATTCTTTGAACCGAAACACAGACCTGGCCCGCATGGTAGAGGCCTCCCTTGGCGAGCAGCGGTACGGCGCTGTCCAGATCGGCATCGGCGGCCACGATCACGGGAGCGACCCCTCCGTGTTCCAGAGCGCAGCGGGTGCCAGGGGACACCTTGGACCGCAACATCCAACCCACCCTGGAACTTCCGATAAAGGAAAAGAAGCTGACTCGAGGATCCACCACCAGTTGCTGGGTCACCGGAATTTGCTTGGCGACCAGGGCCTGGCACCAGGCTTCCGGTAATCCCGCTTCGTGAAGAATCTGGACAAATCGAAAACAGGAAAGCGGTGTGTCCTGGGCGGGTTTGACGATGACGGGACAGCCGACCGCAACGGCCGGACCCACTTGATGCACAATCAGATTGAGGGGATGATTGAAGGCGCTCACGGCGACCACCATTCCGATCGGCTCGTGGCGGGTAAAAGCCACCCGTCCTTCGGAGGCCGCATTCAAGTTCATCGGGATCTCTTCACCCCCTCGGGTGCGTAAAAATTCAATGCAGTTTCTCACTCCATCAATGGCTCTTGTCACCTCCACGATCGAGTCAGGCAGGGGCTTGCCGCCCTCACGTGCCGCTTCGACTGCCAGTTCATCGGCCCGTTCGGTCATGATGTCGGCGGTCCTGGAGAGAATCGCCATCCTCTGGCCGGGTTTGAGCCACTGGCTGCGGTCTTTGAAAAGGCCATCTGCGTTGGCAAGGGCCCGGTCGACAGCCGGGCCGTCGGCTGCCCTGACCGTGGCAATGACTGCACCATCGTAGGGAGCCGTCACTTCGAGGTCGCCGTCATCCGAAGTTGCTCCCGGGACCAGCATGGAGAAATGAGCTGTCATCGATCTACCTCCCTTGGCATCAGATCGAACATCCGATGTTTCCGAGTCTTTTGGTGAGGAGTGAGTTCTCCCTGTAATCTATGGGGATAACCACCAGAGAAGGCCCTTTGGATTGAAATGAGCTTTCCAGGGTCGCCCGCAGGTCCCGGCTGTCGGTGCACAGGAACCCGTTCCAGCCAAATGCCTCGGCCAGTTGCATCCAGTCGGGATTGGAAAAGCTCAAATCGGTGTGGTGACCAAATTCGGTGTCCTGTTTCCAGGCAATGAGACCGTAGGCCTTGTCCTCCCACACCACCACGGTGATGTTCGAGTTCAACCGCCTGGCGGTTTCCATCTCCTGAACGTTCATCATGAATCCCGCATCGCCGCATACCGAGAGAATGCGACGGTCCGGATAGACCAGACTGCCTGCAATCGCACCGGGAAGAGCGAAGCCCATGGAACAGAATCCGTTGGGGATCAAGCAGGTATTGGGTTGGTGGCACTGATAGTAGCGGGCGATCCACATCTTGTGGGCGCCAACGTCCGAGAGCAGGATATCTTCAGGCCCGAGCACCTGACGGATGTCCCACAGGGCTTTCTGAGGTCTGATCGATCCCTTGGTATCGTCATCCTTGTATTCCTCGAAATCCTCCGTCATTTTGCTCCGTGCCTGACGGGTGTGACGATGATCGAAGTTGAGTTTGTCGGCGCCGTAGGCGTCAATTCTCTGGTTGAGCATCCACAGGGCGTGAGCCAGGTCCCCGATAACCTCCACATCGATGCGGTATTTTTCATCGATTTCAGCGGGAATGAAATCCATATGAACAATCTTGTGGGATCCGGCCGAGCTCCACAGGCGAGGGTGATATTCCACCATGTCGTAACCGAGGGAAATAACCAGATCCGACTGCTCGATGGCAACCACCGGATAATCGCGGGCCTGCAGGCCCACGGTGTAGAGACAGGTCTCATCGTCCTTGTCGATACATCCCTTGGCCATGAAGGTGCTGACGACTCCAATTCCGGTCTTTTCAACCAGTTCACGGAGCTGTCGGGTGGCCCGTTTACGAATCGTTCCGTTGCCGGCCAGAATGATGGGACGCTTGGCCTCCCGGATGGCCTCCCAGGCCTTATCGATGATCTTGTCGTCGGGTACTGCCCGCCGGAACCGTCGAGGCTCGATCGGTTGGGTGGTGGCGTCCATCTTGGCGATATCTTCAGGGAGCTCGATGTGACAGGCTCCCGGTTTTTCGGTGCGGGCTAGACGGACTGCTTTTCTCACGATTTCCGGAATGTTGTTGGGGTGAAGGATCGACTGGGCCCACTTGGTGACGGGCCGAAACATGGCCACCACATCCATCACCTGATGGGATTCCTTGTGAAGCCTTTGTGAATCTCCCTGTCCGGTGAGTACCAGCACCGGGGCGCGGTCCATGTTGGCGTCAGCGACTCCGGTGATGAGGTTGCAGGCTCCCGGTCCCAGCGTACCGAGTGCTCCGGCGGGATTCCCGGTCAAGCGGCCGTAAATCTCAGCCATGAAGGCCGCGCCTTGTTCATGCCGGCAGAGAATGAATCGGACCTTTGTCGATTGTTCCAGCGACATCATCATGTCGGCATTCTCTTCGCCGGGCACTCCGAAGATGTATTCGATCCCCTCGGCTTCCAGGCACTTGACGAACAGGTCAGAAGCTTTCATTGACATCCTTTCACGACCGTTGATGGCCTGCCGTGCACCGAAAAATGGATCTGTAAGGGCTAGATGCTATCCC
>JAZFRU010000131.1:0-14602 GCA_036445815.1 Acidobacteriota bacterium
GTACAGGAGTGACTCTGGCCGCGGCCCAGTCGGTGGTCCAGTCTCTGAGCCCGATGGTGTATGGGGAAACGGGAGAAACAGATGTGGCACCGGAAGATGTGAGGATTTTTGAAGGGACGGGAGGGGAGGCCTTCGCGGAGCAGTTGATCGCCTCGGGCGTCAAGTACATCTTCGGAAACTCCTCCAGCAGCGATGCTCCCTTCTATGATGCACTGGTGGACCGGCCCCAGCTCAATTACATCCTGACTCCTCACGAAGGTCCGGGAGCGGCCATGGCGGCTGGATATGTCAAGGCCTCCGGTAAACGAGCATTTGTCATGGAAGCCGCCATCGTGGGGCTGGCGAATGCCATCGGCCAGATGTACAACGCCCAAAAAGAGCAGACTCCACTGGTGTTTTACAGCTACCGAAACGACAAGAGTAACTCCGCAGGGCGTGATGTCTTCGAAGAGGTGCCCTATCAGGAGGAGATTGTGGCTCCTTTGACCAAATGGCACTGGCTGGCCCGTCGTCCCGATAGGATTCCGGAGACGCTTCGTCGGGCCTTCAAGGTGGCCTGGACTCCTCCCTACGGTCCCACCTACGCCACCTGGCATGCCGACTATATGGCCGAGAAGGTGCGAACGGAAGTCATCGTTCACGAGAAGGTGGATCCGCGTATGCGAATTCGACCTAACCCACAGGAAGTGGAGCGAGCGGCTCGGCTGTTGGTGGAAGCAGAGAATCCCCTGTTCATCGTCGGCGATGAGATCTACAAGACCAAATCGGTGGAGAAGGCGGTCCGACTGGCGGAACTTTTGGGTATGCCGGTGAGCCAGGCCAGGCAGATGTTTGCCAATTTCCCTCACCCTCATCCCTTGTGGGTGGGTGAATTCCCGGCCACCCGGGGAATCAATACTTTGGCCTTTCCCAGGAATCCGGACGTGGTCATCAATGTCGGGAACAAGTTGATCCATACCACACCGGTGCCCATCGTCCCTCGTGACGTCAAGTTTATCGATATGCGGAATGACAGCTTCAGCATCGGAAACGTCATGACCACTGATGCCCCGCTGGTAGCAGATGTGGGCTACGGGATGGAGGATCTGATTGAGGCCGTCGAGAGTGCCATGACCCCTTCCATCCGCAAGAAGGCGAGCGAGCGAGCGGAGGGGGTTCGGGTCTTTTCCGAAAAGGCAAAGGAGTTGAGAGCACTGGTGAGCAAGAATCCCGATTGGGACAACAGCCCCATGACTTCGGATCGTGTGACCCATGAAGTCTCCAAGTATGCTGAGAAAGACGCCATCATTGTTCACGAAGCAGGAGCCATTGGTCTGCACGGCTTTGACTTCAACCCCCTGGGCGGGCGTGAGTTGTTTTTCTATTACGGTGCTCACCTGGGCTCCGGCGTGGGGACTGCCGCAGGAGTCAAGTTGGCGCGACCGAACCAGCAAGTGATTGCCCTGATCGGAGATGGTGCCTTTATATTTGGGCCCACTGCCCTGTGGAACATGGCCCGGTTGGAGCTTCCCGTCACGGTGGTGGTCTACAACAACCACGCCTACGGGGGAGTACACAATCGCGGACTCGCGGCTGTGGCTGGAGGCCGGATGGTTCAGACGGGCCAGTTCGTTCAGGACTACCTGGGCAAGCCCGACATGAACATGGCTTCCATCGCGGACGGGTTTGGCGTGGCCGGTGAAGTCGTCCATTCACCTGATGACCTGAAAGAGGCTCTGGGACGGGCGCGACGTACCACTCAAGAGGGTAAGCCGTATTTGATTGATGCCCAGGTGGCCCGCACCGGAATCTGGGCCGACCAGCCCTGGATACCGGATATCGATAAAGGCTAACCGCGGGTTAAAAACCCGCCCGTTTCAGGTTTCACGTTTCACGCGAGCACTCCTCCTTGTGCAGCCTGATCTTTTTCACGACCACAGAGTGGAGCCTGACGGACTCTGTCGTCTTTTCGTGAAACATGAAACTTTAAACGTGAAACGTGTTTGAGTTGGGTTTCGAACAGTCTGGACCTCCCAGAAGAACCTTTTTGCCTTACTCTCGTCTAATAGTGTGTGAGTGGGCAAGGGTGATCCCCTCCCTTGTTCACCGATACCTTCTATCCTCCCCGAGTGAGCTCGGTGTAAAGCCGGGCTCACCCCCCCCCTCCCCCCTTTTTTTGCAGAACCTCTCCTCGATCCACTGGGCGGGTCAAAAGAGTGGAAGTTCACGCAAGCTTCAGTTAGCCTGTCATCAATGCAAAACAGGGAGTCGTATCGAAGTCGTCCCGGAGGGTTTTATCAAAAGCATGAGGAGGCTATCCTCGGCTTCTCGTCGGTGATGCTATTTCTGATTGCCTGGGAGTCGGCAGTCAGTTTCGGATGGGTGAATGCTCTGTTTCTGGCTCCCCCGTCCGATGTTGTAGCCTCTCTGTGGGAGCTTTCCAGTACGCGGCTTTGGGGAGATGTTTATGTCAGTGGTCTGGAATTCGTTATCGGATTCGTCTTGTCAGTAATCTTGGGTATACCCTTGGGACTGTGGGTAGGTTGGAATCGAAGGGCCTATTACGTCTTCAGTCCCTTTTTGTCGGGCCTCTACGCAACGCCGCGGATCGCCTTACTTCCTTTGTTGATCATCTGGGTGGGGATTGGGATCTGGTCAAAGGTGTTGATGGTTTTCCTGGGTGCTGTATTTCCCATCGTCATGAATACCATTTCCGGTGTGCGAAGTGCGGACCAGTCCCTGGTCCGTGTCGCAAGAGTTTTTGGAGCATCCGAATTACAGGTTTTTCGAACCGTCATCGTTCCGGGCAGTGTTCCTTTCCTGATTACCGGCCTCAAGCTGGGTGTGGGGAGGGGGATTCTGAGTGTCATTGTGGCTGAGTTCTATGCCTCGGTTCGAGGCTTGGGAAATCTCATCAGTCTTGCCGGTGAGACCTTCCAAACCTCAACCGCCTTCGCTGGGATCGTTATTGTGGCCTTCATCGGTTTCTTGAGCAGCGCTCTGTTGGAACGCCTGGAGTCTCGCTTCGACCGTTGGCGCACCCCCAACTGAAGACGTTTAAAGTTTAAAGTTTCACGTTTAACAAAAGAGTAAGGGCGTGCGCCCACCGATGCAGTAGAGCGGGTGCGAGATAGTCGGGCTTGTGCGGCATTCTTCCTCCTCCGTTAAACGTGAAACATTAAACTTTAAACGCGCTGGTCCTCGACCAGCGGTTGAGGCGCCTCCCACATTCCAGACCAGGTGAAACGTGAAACGCGCTGGTCCTCGACCAGCGGTCGGGATGCCTCCCACATTCCGGACCTTCTTTCGTGGAACGTGGAACCTGGAACGTGGAACCCGCTGGTCTTCGACCAGCGGTCAGCGGTCATATGACCAGCACTCTCAACAGGTCCAAGGTGGTGATGATCCCAACCAACCGCTGGTCTCGAGTCACCAGGAGTCTATGGATCCGCCCTGCGATCATCGTCTTTGCGATTTCGGAGATCGGCGTGTCTTCGGTCACGGTATACACGGTCGGGGTCATGATCCCCCGAACTGGTTGATTGGCATTTTCAAGGGAAATCCCCTTGAGGTCGTCGCCATCCGATTCCCAACCTCGGACATAGAAGTCGGGATCCGGACGGCCCATGCTGATATCGACCTCCTGCCCCCCACTTCGCGTGATGTCGGTACAGGAGACGACTCCGATTGCGGTGTCGTTTCGATTGACAACCGGTGCTCCGGAAATTTCATGTTCGGTTAAGAAATTGGCGACTTCCCTGACCGTCATCTCTTCTCTGACTGTCATGACCTCCCCGCTCATGATATCGGCGGCCTGGATTTCTTCTCTGACCGTTGGGCTATGGAATCCGACCGACCTGACTTGATGGGCGTCGACGGGGAAGGTGCGAAGGGCCTTGATGTAATTGGCCCTTTCGAAGGCAGTCGGATCGGGACAGGATTGCATGCTCATGCTGCCCTTCATCTGGGCGATGGATTCGTACTCGTGTTCTTCCATCCATCGAAGCATCCCCTGCAGGATCAACTGCAGCCTGTCGATGCCATTTTTCAAGAGGGTGGAACAGACCATGGTGGCGTCAGCACCCGCCATGATCATTTTCAGTGCATCTTCACTGTGATGAATTCCGCTGGTCGCCGCCAGGCTGGCCGTAACATGTTCGCGAAGAATGGCGATCCATCTCAAGGGCAACCGAAGGTCGTCCGAAGAACTCAACACAACGTTGGGAGCCACTTCCAGGGTCTCCAGGTCGATGTCGGGTTGGTAGAATCGATTGAACAACACCAAGCCGTCGGCCCCTGCTGAGTCAAGTTGGGTGGCGATGTTGGCCATTGAACTGAAGAAGGGGCTCAACTTCACAGCCACTGGAATCGTGACGACCGACTTCACCGATTTGAGGATCTCTAGATAGGTGTTTTCAATGGCCTGACCGGTCCCCTGGGGATCAGTCGGAATATGATAAATATTGAGTTCGAGGGCGTCGGCGCCAGCCTCTTCAATCAGGTGTGCATACTGGGTCCAGCCGCCTAGGGAATGGCCGTTCAAGCTGGCGATAACGGGAATATCCACCGCGTCCTTGGCCTCGCGGATGTGATCACAGTATTCCAGGGGCCTGAAGGTGAAGTCGTCCAGCTCTGGGAAATAAGTGAGGGACTCGGCGAAGCTTTCTGTGCCCCAGGTGAGATGGTGGTGGAGTTCGAAGCTGTCACGTGTGATCTCTTCTTCGAAAAGCGAATAGTTGACGATGGCACCGGCTCCGGCGTCTTCCATGCGCCGGAAATTGTCGATCTTCTCGGAAAGAGGTGCCGCCGAAGGAACCAAGGGGTTCTTCAATTCAAGCCCCAGGTAACGGGTGGTCAGATCAATCATTTATTCGCCTCCTCGTCCGGAGTGTTCCGGTCAGGACCGGGTGTTGGAGAGGCCATGTTCTGGTGCAGGCGCCATCGGTCATCGACATTTTGCTGGGCGATTTCCAGCAATCGCCGAGCCTCTTTCGGTTGACTCTTGGTGAGGATCCGGAAGCGGTTTTCTCGGTAGAGGAAGTCCTTCAACGGGATTTTGGGAGCTCGAGAGTCCAACTGGAACGGATGCTTGCCCTGGTGTACCCGTCGCGGGTCGTATCGATAGAGCGGCCAGTAGCCGGAGAACACGGCAGCTCTTTGATTTTGCATGGCCGTTTCTATGTTGATCCCGTGGGCGATGCAGTGGGAATAGGCGATAATCAGTGAGGGCCCCTCATAGGATTCCGCTTCCAGAAAGGCGCGCAGAGTTTGTTCATCCCTCGCTCCCATGGCCACGCTTGCCACGTAAACGTTTTCATAGGTCATCGCGATCATTCCGAGATCTTTCTTGGGCTGGACCTTTCCGCCTGCTGCGAATTTTGCCACTGCAGCCAGGGGAGTGGATTTGGACATCTGCCCCCCGGTGTTGGAGTACACTTCAGTGTCCAGAACCAGCAGATTGACATTGTGTCCCGAGGCCAGCACATGATCGAGGCCTCCGAATCCAATGTCATAAGCCCAGCCGTCACCTCCCACGATCCAGACGCTTTTCTTGACCAGGGAATCGGCGACGCCCAGGAAGCGAGAGATCTCCACTGACGTCGAGCCCTGCAGTTTTTGTTTGACGGCTTCCACACGCTTCCGCTGCTCGTAGATGTCCGCTTCGTCCTCTTGTTCGGCGGTCAGGATTTCCCTGCAGATCTGGGTTCCCACCTCTGTTTCCAAACCTTGGAGAAGTTCGGCTGCCAGTTCCTTTTGCTTGTCTATCGCCAGACGAAAACCCAGTCCAAACTCGGCATTGTCTTCGAACAGGGAGTTGGACCAGGCCGGTCCTCTTCCTTCACGGTTCTTGGTCCACGGAGTGGTGGGAAGATTACCGCCGTAGATTGACGAGCAGCCGGTCGCATTGGCGATCAGGGCACGGTCTCCGAACAGTTGTGTCATGAGTTTGATGTAGGGGGTCTCTCCACAGCCGGCGCAGGCGCCCGAGAATTCGAACAGAGGTTCCAGAGCCTGACACTGACGTACCAGTGTCCTTCGGACCTGTCCGCGATCAATGTCGGGGAGTGTCGTGAAAAACTCCCAGTTTTCGCGTTCTGAAGAGCGAAGAGGCCCCTGGGGTAACATGTTCAGGGCCTTGAATCGAGGTTCAGTCTTGTTCTTGGCCGGACACACATCCACGCAGATGGCACATCCCGTACAATCTTCCGGAGCCACCTGGATGGTGTAGTTCAGCTTTTTCCACTCCTGATCCCTGGCCGGGATGGACTTGAAGGTTGTGGGTGTTCCGTTGAGGCTTTGAGGATCGTAGACTTTGATGCGGATCACCGCATGCGGGCAGACCAGGGTGCATTTTCCGCATTGTATGCAGACTTCGGGATCCCAGACCGGAATCTCTTGAGCGATGTTCCTTTTTTCCCACCGTGTCGTTCCTACCGGATACGTTCCGTCCACCGGCAAGGAACTGACGGGGAGTTGATCTCCATGGCCCGCAATGATGGGGCGGGTCACCTGATGCAGGAATTCTTCGGCGCCTTCCCAGACTGGAAGGCCCCCTTCAATACTGCTGGTGGCTTGTTCTGGAACCCGCGTTTCATGGAGATGGGCCAGAGCTTGATCCACCGCCATGAGGTTCATTTTCACGATTTCCTCTCCTCTTTTGCCGTAGCTCTGTTCAATAGAGGATTTGATGGCTGCGATCGCTTTATCTTTGGGAAGGACCTCGGAGATAACAAAAAAACACGTTTGCATGATGGTATTGATCAGCACTCCCAGCTTCAGATCGCGGGCCAGCTGGTAGGCATCGATCACAAAAAAACGAATCTCGAGGTCGATGAGTCGCTGTTGAACCGGCCGAGGCAGTTTGTCCCATACTTCCTGAGGGCCGTAAGGGCTGTTGAGCAGAAAAGTTCCCTGGGAGGTGATTTTCTCGAGAACATCAAGCTGTTCCAGAAGAGCAAACTGATGGCAACCGACGAAAGTCGCCTTCTTGACCAGATAGGTGGAGCGAATGGGGTGGGGGCCAAAGCGCAGGTGTGATACCGTGATCGACCCTGACTTCTTGGAATCATAGACAAAATAGCCCTGACCGAAGAGCTGTGTCTGTTGGCTGATGATTTTGATTGAGTTCTTGTTGGCGCTCACCGTTCCGTCAGAACCCAGACCATAGAAGATCGCAGCCAGACTGTCGTCCGGCTCGGTGGAAAAGGCGGGGTCATAGTCGAGGCTGGTGTGGCTCACGTCATCCACGATGCCGATCGTGAAGTGGTTCTTGGGTTCCTCCTTGAGCATCTCATCGAAAATTCCCTTGATCATGGCGGGATCAAACTCTTTTGACGACAGGCCGTATCGTCCCCCAATGACCCGGGGTAGCTGGGGAAAGCCGCATTGGATGGCCGATTCAGCCATGGCCGTGACCACGTCTAGATAAAGGGGTTCCCCGGCACATCCGGGTTCCTTGGTGCGGTCCAGTGCGGCAATGACTCGGGTGGTTTTGGGTAGGGCATCTACCAGATCAATAGTCGAAAAAGGTCGATACAGACGAACCTTGAGGATCCCCACCTTTTCACCCAGTGCCCTCAGGCTCTCGACCGTCTCCTCGGCCGCTTCGGCACCTGATCCCATCAGAATGATCACCCGTTCTGCATCGGGGGCACCCAGATATTGAAATAATTGATACTGTCGGCCGGTCATCTCGGCAAAGTCATCCATGGTCTCTTGAACAATTCCTGGACAGGCCTCGTAAAAAGGATTGACCGTCTCTCTAGCTTGGAAAAATACATCCGGATTTTGGGCGGTGCCGCGGATGAAAGGATGGTCCGGTGAAAGAGCCCGGTCTCGGTGAGCCAGGACCAACCGCTCGTCCATCATCGAACCGATGTCCTGATCGTTCAACTGTTCGACCTTTGAAATTTCGTGTGAAGTGCGGAATCCGTCGAAGAAGTGAAGGAAGGGAATCCGCGTTTTCAGGGTCGAGGCGTGTGCGATGAGAGCCAGATCCATGGCCTCCTGGACGGAGCCGGATGCCAGCAGTGCGAAACCCGTGGCACGGGTCGCCATCACATCGCTGTGATCACCAAAAATAGAGAGAGCCTGGGCCGCCACCGAACGGGCAGCCACGTGGAACACGGTGGAAGTGAGTTCGCCGGCGATCTTGTACATGTTGGGAATCATCAGCAGAAGGCCCTGGGATGCCGTGAAGGTCGTGGCAAGAGATCCGGTTTGAAGTGCTCCATGGACCGCTCCCGCGACCCCGGCTTCACTTTGCATTTCCTGTACCAGGGGAACCGTGTCCCAGATGTTCTTGACCCCTGCCGCCGCCCACTGATCCGAGAGCTCACCCATTGGCGAAGAGGGGGTGATCGGATAGATGGCAATGATTTCGCTGGTTTTGTAAGCGATACGGGCGGCTGCCTGGTTGCCGTCAATGGCTGTTAGTTCTCGGCCCATAGAGTCATCTCCCCATCGGTTTCTCTATCTGTGGAAGGCAAATTCCGTGCCAGGACCGTGGTTTTTCAGGAGAGGTCTAGATTGGGGCTTTTGCCGAAAACAGGGATAGAAGGTGAGCCGATCAGACGAGAAGTCGGGGGATTTGCCCCATGTTTGGGGGGCAAAGAGGGACGCCAGGAGTCACGCTCCGCGCGAAAGAAATTAGAAAGGATCCAGCCAACCCAGCGGTCTGGTGAGCTTCAAAGGCAGTATTTGATCGCAGGGGCGGATCCGCTTCAACAGTGCCGGGCTAGTGGGAGATCTCTGTGAAGTTGGTGATGTCGTGGGCGATTCCCTCAACCGCAATGACTTTCCCACTCACATCCGATACCGGAACTTCAGTGACCTTCAGTGTGCGAACACTCCCATCCTTGTGGTAGATCGAGTATTGGTAGGGGGGTTGTCGTTGTCCCCGAAGGGCTTGTTGAGTATGGCGGACGACATCGGCCATATCGTCATTCGTCAAATATTCCACATAGTGAGTGAGGAACTCCTTCTGAGAGTAGCCGAGGACATTGGTAATGGAGGGGCTTACATAGGTGAAATGCCCATCGGGGTCGTGAGAATAAAGGAAGAATTCGTCTTGAATGCCTTCAACCAGGCGTTTGTATTTCTCCTCACTTTCGACAAGGGCCTGGTCTTTTCTTTTACTTTCCGAGATGTCCAGCAACGAACCCACCATCTCCACAGGATTGCCTTCATCATCACGGATGATATTGGCCCGGTCATGGATCCATCGGTAGCTGCCGTCCTTGTGCCGAAAACGGTACTCCCCCCTGTGATTGTCTTGCTCCCAGAGGCTTTCGGGATAGCGTTCGACAATCTTCTTTTTATCCTCGGGGTGGAGGTTGGAAATCCACCAGTTTGGTTGAAAACATTCCTCTTCTTCATAACCAAGTTGTTCTATAATTTGCTTGCTGAAAAAGGTGGGCTTGAAGTCCCCGTTTTCAATTTTGTAACTGTAGGTTCCCGCGGGAGAGGAGTGCAGAACCTGCTCCAACCTTCTCTTGAATTCCCGGAGTTCCCGATCCCTACTTATGTGCTGGCGGATGTCCCGGACGATACCTGAGAATCCAATGATCTGACTGCGGTGGTCAATAATTCTGGAGGTGGTTATCGAGACATCAATCCTTCGACCATCTTTGGCGATTCTCACCGTCTCATCGAACTGGACAACGTTATCGGTCATCAACTTTTTCCCGATTCGTTTGAACAGTCCGGGTTCATCTGCCGGGTGTATGACTGAGATGTGCTGTCCGATGATCTCTTCAGCCGTGTAGCCAAAGAGTTTCTCGGCGGCCTTGTTCCAACTTACGATCACCGCATCGGTTGAGGTCCCCACAATGGCATCGTCAGAGGACTCGACCAGGGCCGCCAGGTACAAGGCGTCTTTTTCCGCTTTCTTGCGGTCGCTGACATCACGGACTACGCCCTCAATGGCGATCAGCACTCCCTTCTCATCATAGAGAGGAACCTTACTCTCCTCGACCCAGACCGTCGTTCCATCTTTATGAGTCCAGCGAATCGTCAGGGGCTCACTGAAATCCAGATCATCTTTCAGATGTGCTTCGACGATCGGGCGGTCATCGGGATGAACGATTTCCATGGCAAGCTCGGGGTTCGCGTAGTATTCTTCGGGTGAGTATCCAGCGATGTCGGAAACTGCAGGGCTGATGTAGTCAAATCCGGGGCTCGGAACGAGGCTATAACGAAAGATAATCTCTTTGGCGTGCTCAACCATTTTCCTGAACCGTTCTTCGGTTTGGGATAGATTGTGCTCAGCGTGCTTGAGTCGCGTCTTGCTTTCGCTCAGCTCGGATTGGACCAACTCGATGGTAATCTTGTGGATGGCATCTCGTACGTACTGCTCCACCATGGGATTCCTTCGTCGGACTCTTCCTGTGGCGTATCGGAACAGGGTGGTGTTGGAGGGGCCTTCTTCACCCATGACCCGGTGAAATTCCCGGCTCAGGGATTCCCAGCTCAGGGACGCCCTCTCCTTGACGCGCAGTAGATCCTGGGCGAGGGATTCCCCGCTCGAATCTTTGCTGGTTAAATCGGACTGACGCATACAATCCCAGGGCAAGTATTAAGTCAAATTAATATCAAAATCAGTGCTGAAAGGCAAGTGGTGAGCCGTTTTCTGGGGCTCATGATGTTGGCTGGACGCCACACAAGCGGATGAGTCGGACTGCCAAAAACCTGAGCGTGCGTCTTTTCGGGTCAATGAAGATGGAGCCCAGTCCTCTGTCAACGGTCAGGGGGCAGGGGTCACCAGGGAACAGCCTCACCGTCAAAGCTCAGAAATGAACCGGCGTTATCGGGACCCAGGGACTCGATAACGTCGATGAGTCCCAAGACGCTCTCCTCCGGTGACATGGCCTGGATCTTGAATCCAGTCTCGGCCAGCATTTGGGTTGCCACCGCACCCGGGGAGATCACTGCCACTGAAATTCCTCGGGAGTGAACGTCCGCCTGCAATGTTCTCATGGCCATGTTCAAGCCCGCCTTACTGATTCGGTAGAAGTAAAATCCACCGCTCCTTCCACTGGTCAGGGTCAAGGACCCCAAGCTGCTCGTGAGTGCCACGATCTTTTTCTGATGACTCGCTGCGACCTGATTCAGAAAGGCCTGGGAGACCTCCAGGGCTCCATAGACGTTGACGGCCATAACTTGACTGAAGGTTGCATACTCCAGGGACTCGATGGTCTGAAGCTGACGATCTCCCAGGACTCCAGCGTTGTTGATGAGGACGTCAATGGGCTCATTCTTGTACTTATCGGCCAGGTCCTGAATGCCTTTGTGGTCCGTGACGTCGAGCCGCTCGATGACAACGTTGGCATACTCGGCGGAAAGTGCCTTCAGGTCGTCCGCCCTGTCAGGGCGTCGAGCGGTGGCCAGGACTTTCCATCCTTTTTCGGCATATTGCCGGGCAAACTCGAACCCGATGCCGCGGTTGGATCCGGTGATCAGGACCGTGGGCACCGGGTTCAACTGATTTTGCGCCGAGGGCGTAGTGCCGGAACTGGAGATTAGAGCAACCAGGATCGCGCCAAAGGCCAGGGTGTTCTTGGTGGTGTTCATGGGCATCGTTCCTCCCGATCCTCCTATTATGGCCTCTAGGGCCCCTTTCGGAAAGCAGACTAAAAGATAATCTCATCAGTGATGGCGTGTTAGAATCCGTTGCGGGACTCAATTGAACTTGCTAAAATTTCAGCCACACGGCGCCTTTGTATGACAAATTCCGCCGAGTCCGAACCCCAGGACCGACCCAATGCTTCCACTACTGTCACCCGGATACTCCGTCTGGCGGTGGATGTCAAAGAGGAAGAGGTCCGGGCGGTACTGTGGTCCTGCCTTTACTTCTTTTGCATTCTCTCCTCCTACTACATCATCCGTCCCATCCGTGATGACATGGGCGTTGCCGGAGGGGTTCGGAACCTCCCCTGGCTTTTCACGGGTACGCTGGTTGCGATGGTGATCCTCAATCCTCTCTTCAGCACGCTGGTGGTCAAGATCCCGCGCAATCGATTCGTACCGATGACCTATCGGTTCTTCATGGCCAACCTGTTGGTCTTTTTTGTGTTGTTGAAAGTGCTTCCCGAAGATCAAATTGTCTGGGTGGGAAGAGCCTTCTTCATCTGGACCAGTGTTTTCAACCTGTTTGTCGTATCCGTGTTCTGGGCGGTCATGGCCGATGTTTTTCGAACCAGCCAGAGTAAACGACTGTTCGGATTCATTGGTGCCGGAGGGACCCTGGGTGGTTTGGTCGGGGCCGGCATCACCGCCACTCTTGCCGAGGTCCTGGGGCCGGTTCAGCTTTTGATTGCCTCCATCGTACTGCTGGAAATCGGAGTGCAGTGCCTGCGTGGTCTCTCCGGACACTCGGGGGGATCGGCCCAGGCTGAGAGGCAGGGAAGTGAAGAAGCACCCATTGGAGGGGGGATCCTGGCTGCCATTCCCCATATCGCCCGGTCCGGGTATTTGCTGGGCATCTGCGCCTACATCTTGTTGTATGCCGTTGCGGGGACCCTGCTCTATTTTCAACAGGCTGATCTGGTGGACCAGGCCTTCAGTGATCGAGCCGCTCGGACCTCATTTTTTGCCTGGATCGACTTTGTCGTGAATGGGTTGACTCTCTTGACCCAGATATTTCTGACGGGGCGTATCATCCGGCTGCTGGGCGTGGCTCTGACTCTGACGCTGCTGCCGGCCCTTTGCGTGGTCGGGTTTGCCGGACTGGGGGTTTTCCCCACCCTGGGCGTGCTGGTGGTCTTTCAAGTACTTCGGAGGGCCGGCAATTACGCGGTGACACGGGCTGCGCGGGAGACCCTCTATACGGTGGTGAGTCGTGAGGACAAGTACAAGGCCAAGAGCCTTATCGACACTTTTGTCTATCGAGCGGGTGACCAGGTGGGAGCCTGGTCCTATAGTCTCATGGGCTGGCTGGGTTTGAGCATGGCGGGGATCGCCTTCACGGCAGTGCCCCTGGCCTGTGTGTGGTGGATTTGCGGCTTCTGGTTGGGGCATCGCCAGACGGCGCTGGCTCGTCAATGTGATGCAGGGCAGGAGAGTCCACCCTCCCCTTCCTGACACCCAATGAATGGAGAGTTCGAATGGAATTATTTCAGGACAGACACGTTGACTATCAGCCGGCCGATCCTGCCAGTTTCACCGGATCCGTGAAGGCGGGCCTGGTGCTGGATGGGAATCCTGATTCGCGAGTGTATCGAGTTGAATTTGGGCCCGGTGGCCGGACCCACTGGCACAGCCACGAAGGCATGCAACTGCTTATGGTGGAAAAAGGGAGGGGATGGGTCCAGACAGAGGGAGAGACCCCCATCCGGATCGGACCTGGGGACGTGGTTCGTGTGGATCCGGGCGAGAAACACTGGCATGGAGCATCGGAGGAACACGAGATGATCCACTGGGCCGTCAACAGGGGAATCCGAACCGAGTGGTTGGAAGAGGTCAGTGATCAGGAGTACGCCAGCCTGGATCATCCATGAACCGGACCAAGAGACGGTGAGTGGGGTGTTCTCGCCCCTGTGCAATAGTCGATTGACGAAACGAATCCCTCGGTTTATGCTGGTCTTAACCTGAGGGAGGGTTTATGAAAAAATCTATTTGTTTTACTGGGATCGCGCTTCTCTTTGTGGCCTTCACGACCTTTGGTGTTGCTGCCGAAGAGGGAAGCTGGACGGGTTGGATCGCGGATCAGAATTGTGCCAAGGACTACACCAAGGCCGCAACCGGCAGTCATGCCGCTTGTGCCAGGACATGTCTGAAACGGGGGGGGAAGGTGGCTCTTTCCACCCAGGAAGGGCCTTTTCTACTGGACTTCAGCGCCAGCCAGGCCGACCAGCACATCGGACACGAGGTGCTGATCAAGGGCCAACTCGACTCCACCACCAACACGATCAAGGTGAGTTCGGTGTCGATGACCCACTAGGGTCCAGAAACAATCTCACAACAAAACAGGGAGTCTCTCCGAGACTCCCTGCCTTTCCAATCTCGGTCGCTGCTCGATTGAGTTCTTTCTGAGAATTTAGGTGCCGGGTTCTTGAAGAAGGCCTTGCTCCGCCCAGCCGGCCATTTGCTCTCTCAACCTCTGGGACAGTGGAATCTCGGGCTTTATTTCCATGAATTGTCGGTATCGGGCCGCCGCCGCCTCGAATTCCCCTCGTTGCGACAGGATCCATCCCAGGACGTAGTGAACCAGGGGGTACTGCTCTACTTCATGACTGTCCAGGACCTTTAGGGCCGCTGTCTCGGCCGCCTCAATTCTCCCCAGGGAGCTGTTGGCCACAGCGCTGAAGTAATGAGCCTTGACATGAGTAGGGGTGATCTCAAGAGCTTCATCAGACAATTGGACGGCATCTTCCCAGCGCTCATCTTCCAGAGCGATCAAGGCTAGGGACACTCGCGGGTTGACGTAGTCAACATCTGCGTCCATCGATTGTTGAAAGGCCTCGATGGCCCCTGTCCGATCCTTTTGGTTGACGCGCACTTCACCCAACAGGTACCAGGCCGCCGCGAATTCACTGTAAATTTTAACGGCCTTTTCCAGTTCCTTGGTCGCTTTGGAAAGATTCGGTTTCTTTTTGGATAATTCCTTGCCCGCTTTTTCCCAGGA
>JAZFRU010000132.1:0-2763 GCA_036445815.1 Acidobacteriota bacterium
TAAATCATTATTCCGTTCTCAGTTTCACCGACTATTACTGGCAGCAACCGTCCGACAGGCGCCAGGCTTTTCTCAAGGAACTCGGAGCCGGAATTCCCCAGTTGGCGGAGCAGGCCTTTCTGTACAACATCTTCCCCACCCGCGCCGAGGGAGATCTAATCATCTGGAGTGCGCTCCAGGTCGAGGACACTCAGACCGCCAGCAAGTTTTTCTCAGGTTACGCCGACACGACCAGTAGTTGGAGACCTTTTCTGAAACCCTTGAACACACTGTGGGGATTCACCCGCCCCACCGATTATGCCAGCGGGAAGTCTTCTCAGGAACTGGACCCTTTCGTAGCTGAGCGTCGACCTTACCTGGTCATCTATCCCTTTCACAAGACGGGCGACTGGTACATGATGAGCAGAGAAGCCCGGCAGGGCATGATGAACGAACACATTCGGATCGGCCGGCAGTATACGGAAATCACGCAGTTGCTCCTTTACTCCACCGGCCTGCAGGATCAAGAGTTCGTGGTGATCTACGAAACCGACGACCTGGCCTATTTTTCCAAACTGGTCACCGAACTGCGCGATACGGAGGCCCGAAAATTCACCAAACGGGACACGCCTATCTACACCGCCATCTATCGACCGATGGAACAAATTCTTTCAGGCCTGGGTTAGCCGAGAGAGATGATGGCCTATACGGACTAACGAACCCGGAACACCTCCAATGGAATTGAACCGATCGAAGCAATTCATGGATCAGGCCAAGAACCTGATGCCGGCCGGTGTTAACAGCCCCGTACGCGCCTTCGGTGCAGTAGGGGGAGATCCGATCTTCTTTGCCAAGGGAGAAGGCGCACTGGTGACCGATGTGGACGGCAACACCTACGTCGATTACGTCTGCTCCTGGGGGCCTTTGATCCTGGGGCACTGTCATCCCGACGTTCTGGCAGCAGTAACAGAAGCCGCCAGTCGTGGTACCAGCTACGGCGCTCCTCATGAAGGTGAAATCCAGCTGGCTCAAACGATCATTCGGGCCATGCCCTGGATTCAGATGCTGCGCTGTGTCAACTCGGGAACGGAAGCCAGCATGAGTGCCATTCGTCTGGCACGGGCCGCAACCGGTAGAGATAAGATCGTCAAATTTGAAGGGAACTATCACGGGCACGTCGATTATTTGCTGGTCAAGGCAGGCTCGGGAGTCGCCACCTTTGGCCTTCCCGACAGCTCCGGAGTCCCGGAGGCCTGGACCCGGGACAGCCTGGTAGCCCCTTTCAATCACCTGGATGCGGTTGAGAAAATTTTCCGGCAACATGGAGAATCCATCGCCGCGGTCATCGTGGAACCGGTAGCCGGCAACATGGGGGTTGTACCTCCACGAGACGGCTTCCTGAATGGACTGCGCGAGATAACGGAACGACATGGGGCCTTGCTGATCTTCGACGAAGTCATCACCGGGTTCCGGGTCTCCCCTTCCGGAGCGGCCGGCCTCTATGGAATTACGCCCGACCTGGTCTGTCTGGGCAAAACCATTGGTGGCGGTCTACCGGTCGGAGCTTACGGCGGCCGCCGAGACCTGATGGAACAGGTGGCGCCGCTGGGACCGGTTTACCAGGCAGGGACCCTTTCAGGTAATCCGCTGGCTCTGGCGGCCGGTCTGGCCACGCTCAGAAATCTTACCGAAGAAGTCTATGCCACACTCGAGAGAAAGGGCGCAGCCCTGGAACAGGGCTTGACCGAGGCCATCAATAGTTGCGGCATCAAGGCTCACGTCAACCGGGTGGGTTCGATGATGAGCGTTTTCTTTACCGAACATGCGGTGGAAGACAACGAGACGGCATTTTCAACTGACCGTGACCTGTATGGACGCCTGTTTCACGGACTCCTTAACCGAGGTATCTACCCCCCACCGTCGGCGTTGGAGACCTGGTTTGTCAGTGCGGCTCACGATGACTCTCAGATCGAGATGACGGTAAAGGCCTATCAATCCGCCCTGGAAGAGGCCCTCAACAACTAACATGTCGGTGAACCGGGACGAGTACCGAAAAACTGTGGGCCACTTTGCCACTGGAGTGACCATTGTCACGACCCAGAACGCAGAGGGTCAGCCTTATGGATTGACCGTCAATGCCTTCACCTCCGTCTCCCTGGACCCCTTTCTCGTGCTCGTCTGCCTGAGCAACCATCTCAGCGGACTGGAGGCCTTCCAGGAAAGCAATCGATTTGCAGTCAATCTTCTGGCAGCCGATCAGGAAAACCTCTCGAATCACTTCGCCACGCCCGGCAGCGACCGCTCCCAGGGTCCCTATACGAACGGAAAAACTGGAATACCGGTTCTGGAAGGAGTGCTTGCCCGTCTGGAATGTGATGTCTCAGACAGGTTTCCAGGAGGAGACCACACCATCATGATGGGTCAGGTCCAAAGCGCCGAAATCGTCAATGGAGAGAAGGAACCCCTTCTCTATTACGGTGGCAAGTATCGAGAACTCAAGTAGTGTCAGGAGCGCTGGTCTGTACGACCAGCGCTCCTGACGTTTCATGTTTAATGTTTCACGTTTAACGTGGATGGATTGAGTAGGGGCGCACGGCGTGCGCCCACCGATCAGTCGGCATACCCAATGTAGCGGCCGCTCTATGAGCGGCTCTCCAGATTCGGCGCGCTGAGGCGCCTCCCACACTCCGGACACGTGGAACCTGGAACCTGGAACGTGGAACGCGCTGGTCGAAGACCAGCGGTCAGCTTATCGATAGAAACGTTCGGCGGTCTCGACATCAT
>JAZFRU010000133.1:0-2163 GCA_036445815.1 Acidobacteriota bacterium
AAGCGGCTGCATCTCGATCTGCATATAATTCTCATAGCGCGCCCCCGCTACCAGACAATAGCTATTTATATGCAGCCGACCAGAAAGCCTCGTCTTGAAAAGGCTTTCTGCGTTGGGGAAAGGCGAGCCCATGCTACCTTGTCAACTGTTTCCTGAGTACATTCCACGATTGTGCGTATTGTCCTCTCGGTGGTAATCATTTGCACCGCAACTCCCAATAAATTCGACCAATGAGCATTTGGAGCAAGATAATGCCGAACGTTTTGAAGACAGCGTTGATAGCCACGATCGCCTCCGTAATTTCACTACAGGCATCGTCCCAAGAACCTCCCAAGATGAAAATGACGACCGACATCCCGCCGGGAATCGCGACTCCCGACAAGTTGGATACCCATCTCGGAACGCTGACCTCGTTTGACGGCGTGCCCGATGCTGAGACCACGCAACTTGTCTACGACAATCTCGATCTGCAGCGTGCAACACAGGCTTTCCTTTCTAGCCTTCAGATCTCCTCCCTTAACGCGATGGAGAAAGGAATGCTCGGATTCGGACCCCCCAACACCACCGTCTTACTCTTTGAGGACCTCATGGACTCAAAGGCTTTATGGCTTACTCCGAACACGGTTTCGGTATACATGGGCACCTGGATGGAATTAGGCGATGAACCCATGGTCATCGAGACCCCTCCGAACGTTCTGGGATTCATCGATGATGCCTGGTTCAAGTATGTGATAGATATCGGAAATGCTGGGCCAGACAAGGGCAAGGGCGGTAAATTCCTGATCCTGCCTCCCGGCTACGAGGGCGTTGTCCCTGATGGCTATCATGTAGCACGTTCCAACACTTATGGGAACTGGGTAGTCTGGCGCGGCTTCCTGGTTGACGGCTCTACCAAGCCAGCAGTTGATGCGACAAAGAAGCTTTTCCGGATATATCCGCTTTCAAAGTTGGACACCCCCCCCGAGATGAACTTCATCAATGTCTCGGGCAAATTCCACAACACTATCCACCGCATGGACTTCGGGTTCTGGGAGGAACTTCATGAAACCATCGAGGCTGAGCCACTCGAAGGACTGGACCCGGATATTCGTGGACTACTGGCCTCCATCGGCATCAAGAAAGGCCAGGAATTCAATCCCGATGCGCGAATGAAGAAGATCCTCACCGAGGCGGCCAAGGTTGGGTCCGTCACGGCCCGGGCCCTGACCGCCCGTCCGAAAGATCAGCGCCATTATCTTTATCCTGGCGAGCGCGTCTGGACGAACCCGTTCATCGAGGGCCGCTACGACTTCCTTCTGGACGGTGAGCGCCTGCTCGACTCCCGCGTCTACATGCACTTCTACGCCACCGGAATCACGCCCGCGATGGCCGTGAAAATGCCCGCAGGTGTTGGTTCTCAGTACGCGATCGCCTACCTGGACAAAGAGGGCAAAGCTCTTGACGGTAGCAAGACCTACAAGATTCATCTTCCGCCCAACGTGCCGGCTAAGGATTTCTGGTCGTTCACCCTCTACGACAACCAGACCCGCGCTATGCTCCAGACCGACGAGCGCCTCCCCGGTCTCGACAACAACAAGAAGGGACTGAAGGAGAACGCCGATGGTTCCTACGACATTTACTTCAGCCCGAAGGCGCCCAAAGGCCTAGCGAACAATTGGATCCAGACCGTGCCCGGCAAGGGTTGGAACACCATCTTGCGCCTCTACGGCCCGCTCGAGTCCTTCTACGACAAGACCTGGAAGCCGGGCGATCCGGAGCTGGTGAAGTAAAGAATTTCGACGTCGCGTTGAATCGGCAGAACGAAACCAGGTTCGGCTCCAGGATTCTTGATCTTAGACCGGCCACTTGTAGCCACGTTCTAGCCACCTCAAGCTACTTCACACGGATGCGAATCAGGACTGTAGGAACAGTGCAAATCACGCCCCCGCTACCAAGAAAACTGAAAACCCGGCCTTGTGCCGGGTTTTTTTGTGCCCGCCCATCACTCATTCGATGTCCGCTTTACCCTCGGAAGCGGACATTCAGCTAATATTGGTCATAGGGTCCGCTAACGACCCGAAGCGGCCATTCATAATCATAGACTGACTCGATGACTGAATCCCAAGCAATTCCCTGGAAACGACTATCAGCAGAAGGTGTCGCAATCGTCGTTAGTATTCTCTT
>JAZFRU010000134.1:0-4443 GCA_036445815.1 Acidobacteriota bacterium
GGCACTGGGGAGGTAAAGATCAGCTGCCAGCTGAATCCCGTCGCGCATCTTGACCCGGACCTCCTGGGTCTTCACGTCCAAGGTCTCTGCCGCCAGGAGTGGAGTGGGCTCACTCAGGGCGAGGAAGCCCATGGCGATCAGAGTAATGATGATGCTCAGGCTGGAGAGTCGTTGTCCCATCTTTCAGAAGCCTCCTTTTGACCTTTCTGGCCCGGATTTCGGCGAGGTTCACCTCTAGCCCGTATTTCTCATACCCTCTCTACTGCATCGGCACCATGATCCGTCCTGACTGTGTTGCACTTCGTCAGCCTCCTCAACGTACTTTAAAGCACGTTTGCGGGGGCCTCGGTCGTGCGCCTTGTCAGGCCGGCCCTTGCACCGCTTCGCGACGAGAAGGTGTGAGAAATGCGGGCTCAACGCTCACAGTGCGCAACCGGGTCGGATCGTGATCCTTCCGGAAAGAGAAGCCTAAGAAGTTTAGACGGCCGTGAAATCTGCAGTGAGGCGTGCGGTGCCCCACTCCAGGGTCAGGGTTGCGTCGCTTCCATTGCCTGTGACTTCGATGGTCAGCGCTTCCACCACGTCGGATAACGTACTGACGGATCCTGGCAGTTCGACCAGGATGGTGGCGGGATCAGGTTGCCGGCGCGATGGGGCCGTGGCCAGCACCAGTGACCAGTTTTCGCTGTCCGTAAAGTGGGCCCACAGGACATACTCGCCCTTGGGTACCGCGGTGTCGCCCAGCTGGAGCTCCACATCCGTGGTCAGGGTAGTGGCGGAATCGGCGCCCATTCTCCAGTAGGATCCTGGTTTTATCATGGAAAGCAGGTCGCGTCCCTTGGCCAGAGGGCTATGGTACTCGACGCTGACCGTTCCATTTCCTACCTTTGCCGAGGTTTGGCCATGGTCGTTGCCATGACCCAAGGCGAACACCGCTGCCGCCAAAACAAAGGCGAAAATACCCGCGAAAATATGCTTGTTCGTTCGTGAACCCATGGATGCCTCCTCTTCTCTGATCAAGTGGGAATTGAGTAAACCGATTGCGAGTATAGCGCAGCCGATAGGCCTGGGCAATGATTTTAAACGGACGTTTTGGAAAGCAAGGGATCAGGCTGAAGCTGCTCTCGGATCTGGGAGTACCAGTACATCGCCTGGAGTGACTTGATGGCCATCAGGGTGCTTTCGAAGGCCGGCATATTGAGTCCGTCAATGACCTTTAACCACTTCTGCTTCACCTCACCTCCCAGGATGACGGTGAACACAGGCTTATGGGGTTGTTGTTCCCGGGCTGTCCGATAGATGTCTCCCAGACCCTCGAAGTCAGCATTGGACAGTGCCAGCAGGATCACCAGTACCGCATCGGTATTGTCATCATTGAGTACCGACAGGATGCCCTCCTCATGGACGAGTCGGTTGCCGGCACCCAGGGCGGCCCATAGATCCAACGGATGGGTGGGAGGCTGCCAGGGAGGGAGAAATTTCTGGATTCGCTTCAGGGTGGAATCTGTGAAGTTGGCCAACTCGAATCCGTGATGGCTCAGTTCATCGGATGCCATGACGCCGTTGGCCCCGCTGAAGGTGACAACTCCGACCCGGTTTCCCCGGGGAAGAGGTTGATAGGAAAATGCCTTCATGAAATCCAGAAACTCGGATAAGTCCTCGGCTCGAATCAGTCCATACTGACGGAACGCGGAGTCCAGAAGTTCATCATCCACAGCCAGGGAACCGGTGTGGGAAGCAGAGGCCCGAGCCCCTAAATCTGTCCGTCCCGGTTTCAGGACGATGATGGGTTTGTCGACTTTGACTCGGTTGGCCAGGGACAGGAACCGACGCACGTCCTTGAGCCCCTCCAGATGAAGGGCGATCACTTCAGTGGACGGGTCTTTCCAGGCGTATTCGATGAAGTCGGTTTCATCCAGATCAATCTTGTTTCCGAAAGCCACGCTCTTGCAGATTCCAATCCTCTGCACGGTCCGGGCCATCAACTCGTCGGCCACCGCGCCTCCAAAGATGCCCGACTGGGCTCCCAGGGCGATGGGGCCGTCCTGCCAGTTGGTGAACAGCACAAAGCTGGCCACCAGATTGGCCTGCATATTGATGAATCCAATGGTATTGGGTCCGATGCAGCGAATGCCTGAATCCTTTATCAGACGGCTCAGTTTGGCCTCGGCCTCGGCTCCTTCCTTGCCGGTCTCGCTGAAGCCCGCGGCGACGATGACGGCGGCCTTGACTCGTTTCTGCTGGCAGTGTTCGAAAAGGTCTTCGATGTACTTTCCGGGCAAGAGAAAGAAGACCAGGTCAATGTCTCCAGGGACATCCAGGATGGACGGGTAAGCCTTATGGCCGAGGATTTCATCGGCGTTAGGATTGATGGGGTAGATCTTACCCGGATAGTTGTTGACGATGATGCTCTTGAGCAGGACGTGACCGGACTTCTCCGGTTTGGAAGAGGCCCCGATCACGGCCAGCGATCGAGGTTCCAGCAGTGCAGAAATGTCGTTCATTTCAGTAGGGGCCATGTTCGTGACTCAATGGAACTCAGGGCTTTCTTATTGATGTGAGCACCCTCGCGGGTAACACCTCAGATGATCACTTGAATTCTCTTCTTCGCTCAAGATTAAGGAGGCACTGTTTCGTGACGAGAAGCAGTGCCTGGTCACGATCAGTACATGATCTGACCGCCGTCAATGTTCAAGTTCTGACCGGTAATGAACTCAGCTTGATCCGAGGCCAGGAACATTACTGAACCGACCAGATCCGAAGGCTGCTGTTGGCGGTGGATGGACCGAACCGAAACTCGCGACTCCAACATTTCATCGGTATAGTGTGATTTCACGCCTTCTGTGGCGGTCAGGCCTGGCGTAATGGAATTGACTGTAATGCCTTCCTGTCCAATTTCCCGGGCCAGTGCGCGAGTGAATCCTATGGCTGCGCTTTTCGAAGTCACGTAGTGAAGAATTCCAGGGACCCCGTGAAGAGCGGTATTGGACGACAAATTGACGATGCGTCCCCATCCATTTTCTTTCATGAAGGGGAACACGGCTCGGGCTGCCAGCAAGTAGCCCTTGACGTTGACCGCCATGACCCGGTCCCATTCCTCTACCGGGATCTTATCCCAGGCCTTCATGGGCAGAATGGCCGTCCAGAGAGCCGCGTTATTGATCAGGATATCGATTCGCCCGAACTTGTCATGGGCCGTCTTGGCCATCGCCTTGGTGCTGGCTTCATCCGAGACATCGGTGTGGACGGCCAGGCCATTGATGTCCTTGGCCACGGCCTGGGCGGCATCATCCGCAATGTCGGCCACCACCACTTGAGCTCCGGCCTTGGCAAAACCCCGAGAGAAGGCTTCACCCAGTCCGAGTCCCCCACCTGTTACCACTACGACGCGCCCGTCAAATTCTCCCATTTTTTTCTCCTGTTCCAATGAATCTTTTGGTCGTCATGAACTATCTTTACAAACCGAAATCGTACAGTTCGATAGCCTTTAAGAGTCCTCGAAGTTAGTAAACATTCCCGGGCGTGTCAAGGGGAGAAGAAGGCTTGCCTCTCATCTCTTTCCCGGATATATGTGGGGAGTAACCAAGGTTCAGGAAACTGGGAAACGCCGGGAGGAATGGCATGGATGTTAAAGGAAAAGTAGCACTTGTGATGGGCGGTGGGAGTGGGATCGGTCGTGCTTCAGCAATGGCCCTGGCTCGTGGTGGCGCTGTGGTTGCCGTGGGCGACCTGGTCGGCGACCGAGCGGAAAAAGTGGCTCGGGAGATCTCTGAAGTCGGTCAGCCGGGCCTGGCGTTTGCCGTGGATGTGACCCGCCTCGAACAGGTACGTGATGTCATTGCAAAAACGATCGAGTCTTGTGACCGGATAGATGTTCTGGTCAATTCAGCGGGAATCTTTCCACAGGCCACGGTTCAGGAACTCGATGAAGAGGAGTGGGACCAGGTGATTGACGTCAATTTGAAGGGAACCTTCCTCGCATGCAAAGAAGTCGTGGGGCACATGATTTCCAACCGGGGCGGGAGAATCATCAACATTTCGGCCGGACACGCTGTTCGAGGAATTGTGAAAGGCGCCCACTATGCCGCCTCCAAGGCTGGAGTCAATGCCTTGACCAAGACGTTGGCACTGGAAGTGGCGTCTCACGGCATTCTGGTCAACGCCATTGCGCCCGGTCCGGTCGATACCCCTCTGCCTCGGGGAGGTCGGCTCTACACCGAGGAGGAAAAACTGGATATGGGTGCGGCCCTCCCTCTGGGCCGAATCGGAAGAGTCGAGGATCTGGCTTCGATGGTCGTGTTTCTGGCCTCGGACGCATGCCAGTGGTTCACCGGGCAGGTCGTCTATCATAACGGTGGCGATATCATGCCGGGATAGCACCACAGAGCCACGGAGAAGACTTTTTCACCACAGAGACACAGAGGCACAGAGAACTTCTTTGCT
>JAZFRU010000135.1:0-4092 GCA_036445815.1 Acidobacteriota bacterium
GGGCTCAAAAGGTTACCCTCACAGCAAACTGGATCTGGCGCGAGGTGGCCACCGTGTTGCTGATACGACCGGCATTTCCGCGAATGGACCCATCGGAATTGAAGATAGCGCTCTGCGGTATTCCGAAATTCGCTCGATTGAGGATATTAAAGAACTCGGTGCGGAACTGCACGTTTACCTCTTCGGTCACCTTGACATTTTTGAACACACTGACATCGACCTGGGCAAACCCGGGACCGCGCAACGTGCTGCGCCCTAAATCACCACCCTGTCCAGCCGGTGGCAAGGCAAAAGCGGTGGGGTCAAAATACTGCTCCGGGTCGGGGTCGTCCAGGACCGGGTTATTGCTGCGCCCCGGGACCAGATTAGGCCGGTCGGGGGAGCGGCTGTCCTGGTTTCCGGTTCGGTTGAAACCTGTGATGATCGTGACCGGCGCCCCGGTGGCCAGGGTCACAATCGAGTTCAGTTGCCATCCACCCAATAAATGCTGGCCCAAACCACTCAGATTGCCTCCAACACGACGGCCTCTGCCAATGGGAAGCTCCCAGCCGCCATTGAAGGTGAAATTGTGCCGGATGTCAAAGGTTGAGTTGCTTTGAGAAATCGAGCGATCTTCCAAATCAATCACGTTTTGCGGGTTGTTCAAACCCTCTAGACCAAAACCCTGAGACCCCTGATCAATGCTGTGCCCATAGGTGTAGGCGCCCTGGAACTGGAGTCCTTGGCTGAATCTCCGCTTCAAATTGATCTCCAGTGCATTGTAGCTGGAATTGCCGTCGGTGTTGGTGGTGAGAAGAAAGCCGAAATTGGGATTTCTCCGCGGCGAACCGGGCGTGAAGACTTTTTTGCCGTCCACGATGGTGGGAACCGCGGTATTGGCCTCTCCGGTTCTTCTTTCATGGCGTCCCACGGCCCCGATATAGGCAACCGTGACCACCGTCTCGGGGATGACCTCATGCTCCAGAGTCACATTCCACTGAGACCGCGTGGGAAGCTTCGTGTCCGGAGCCGGGCGAATGATACTGAGCAGACCGCCCCCGGCCTGAAACCTATCAAAAGTATTTGGGAAATCCGTAGGTCGAAACGCAAAGCCGGAACCGGCATCTGAATTAGCGGAAAAAGAGAGTTGTACGGCATTTCCCACCAGCGGATTACTGAACCTTCCAAAGCCGGCACGAAGGGCCGTCTTGCCACTCCCGGTGACATCCCAGGCGATACCAATGCGAGGTTGAAAGACCTGGCCCGGCTGACGAAAGATATCCTTGCCCGCCGCAACCTGGGAATCATGAATGTCCTCCAACCGGCTTTGCCTGCCATTTTCTTCCGATGGGGAAGTCTGGGTTTCGAATCGCAGTCCAATATTCAGGGTGAAATTGGGGGTCCAGCGAAAATCGTCCTGAGCATATAACCCGAATTGCGTGCTTCGTATGCCGCGCGAAAAAGTGCTCCCGGGCAGGTTGGCGATGAACTGGCGGGGCTGGGCCTGCACCAGGTCCTTCACCGAGTCAAAGGTGAATTGTCCCCGTTTAAAGGGGGACAGGACCGTGTTGTAGAGCAGACGTTCGACGGTCCCACCCACCCGAAACGAATGCCGCCCTCGTGTGTAGCTGAAGTCATCGCTGTACTGATAGGAGTTATAAGCCTGAGTGATTTGCCCCTGTGACGTCAAAGGGGCGGCAAGATTAGACCCGACAAAAAATCCGAACGTGATTTGCCCAAAAGGCAAGCCCGGGACAAATGAAAGGGCCGAGTCCGTGTCCCCCGGTGCGTCGCTATTGGAAAAGGATCGGTTGAAACCGAAACGGACGGTATTCAACATGCTGGGTGAAAAGATGTGCTTTTCTTCCACGGTCACGAACTGACGCCGGACCTTGACGCTCTGGGGAAATTGCAAAACCGGGTCCGGAACCTCTTTGGTGCCGTCATCAAAAGTGTACCGCACAAAAAGAGAATCCGACTCCGAGATCAGGTGGTCGTAACGGATGGCGAAATAATCCTCGTCTGTGATCTGGCTGGGATTGCTGAAAAATTCTCCCGTTCCGTCCCCGAATTCCTGGCCGTTGGGAAGGGGATAGAGATCGAGGAAGGGCTTAATGCTGTCTGCCACGGTCACATCGCCCCCCTCAAAGATTCCCTGACGCGCCGAAGCCGAGGGGACGAAGGCCAGATTGGATACCCCCAGGCGTTCTCGAAAACCTTCATAATCGCCAAAGAGAAATATCTTGTCCTCGACGATCGGCCCGCCCAGGGAGCCGCCAAACTGGTTTCTTAAAAAAGGAGGCGTGTCTTCGGTGGCATCGAAGAAGTTTCGAGCATCCAGAGCGCTGTTGCGATGAAAATCAAAGAGGCTCCCATGAATCTGGTTGGTGCCGCTTCTGGAGGCGATGTTGATCACGCCCCCCAGGTTCCTTCCAAAGGAGGCATCATAGCTGTTGGTGAGAACCTTGAATTCACGGATCCCCTCCAGTCCCAGGTTGACTCCGGCCACTCCGGCGGGCGTGGAGTTGGACACATCATTCACGTTGGTGCCGTCCAAAAGAAAACTGTTCCCGGTGGGGCGCGCCCCGTTGATTGACATTCGTTGACCGCTGCCGGCAAAACCTCCAGCTCCAACCGGACCCGCAGCACGGAATGCGACGACGCCGATTTGAAGGAGGGTGAGCTGGTCATAACTCCTGCCGTTGAGTGGAAGATCTGCGATTCCTCGGTCGTCTACCAATCCACCCAGACTGGAGGTTAAGGTCTCCACCAGCGGGGCATCCCCGATGACAACAACCTCTTCTGATACTTCTCCCACCTTCAGTTCAATGTCCAGCAGGGCCCGGAGCCCCACGGTCAACCGAATACCGGAAAGGACCGTGGTGCTAAAACCGGGTAATGACGCCCGAATCTGGTAGTTGCCGGGAAACAGATTGCTCACCAGGTATTCCCCGGAATCTCCCGTGAGCACCGTACGGGATGCCCCTGTGGCCGGATTGATGATGGTAACCTCGACACCCGGGAGGACCCCTCCGGTCTCATCCCGGACCGCTCCTGCAACACTGGCCGTGGTGGCAGTTTGGGCGAAAATACTCTGGCCGCACAAAACCAGCCCCAGGAAAAGGGCTAAAGAAGTGTATCGATATTGATTGTACATAGAGTTAGGTCTCCTGTTTCTAAACTGGGGTGGATGAGAAGGTCAAAATCACATATTCACCAAAGGCCCCTTCGTAGAGGAGAACGGTGAAACCCGTCTTTGAAGAGGTCAAATTCCACTAGGTTGCCATTGAATCTCAATGGGATTTTTTCTGTCAACTAAAGAGCCTTTTACTGTTGTGTTTCAGACATGGGAGTACAGATCTCAATCGGTTTCGATCGATTGAAACCGATCAGAACAGTCCCCCAGGCGTACAGTACAGTCGGTTGAGGAGGCCGACCGGCTACAGTCGCTGCTATCTTCGATCAAAGCTGAGTGATTCCACGTCAAGAATCGTGGTGGTTACGCACTCTTCCAGCATGAACAACTGGATCGGTTTGACCAGTCCTGATCACAACTCAGTGATCTCTACGCTGCGATCCAGGCGTCGAGTCTGAATCGAGAGGTCATCGACTCGCAGGTGGATTTAGTGCCGTCCCGTTGAGAGTAGGTCGCCAAGGGTGGGACCACAGCGTTCACATGGAATGGGTTATGTGCCGGTACTCGTCAACGAGCTGTATCCCGTCAGCGAAAGTGGGACACCTGAGGACCGAAAGTTAAGAGACAGTTAAAAGGTCTGAGGGGTTGATTCTCTGGTGCCGGAGGGGGGCCGCCTTCATCTGAGCGAAGCGAAGAGTCGAACCCCCACGAGAGTTACCCCTCGCCAGATTTTGAGTCTGGGCCTAATTCACTCGATTTGTGACGAAAAGCTTATATTGATCAACCAGTTCCGGAATTTTCGCCAATCCAAATAAGTGAAAGATGACGAAAGATTGAGCTTTGAAGCGGGCCAAAAACGGGCGCACGATTTCAGTGGTCCGGGTCAGACCACTTGGCCGTATAGTCGGCAAATTGTCCAATAGATCACCAGTGGGGTCCTTCAATCCGCCATTCCGGTAAGGGCGTTATACGTCCAA
>JAZFRU010000136.1:0-2555 GCA_036445815.1 Acidobacteriota bacterium
CCCAATGTCTCCTGGTTGTGGTTTTTCGGCATCATTCCTCCGGTGGCCTGGTTTTTGATCAAAGTCTTTTTGGTGTTGTACCTTTTTATCTGGGTTCGGGGAACTTTACCCCGCTTCCGATTTGACCAGCTCATGAACTATGGCTGGAAAGTATTTTTACCCATAGCCATGGGCCACCTGATCTTTTACGCAGCCATCAAGGCGATTTGAATAGAACCATGAATCTTTTGAAACGGATCTTTTTGGTGGATATTCTCAAGGGATTGGCGGTGACCTTCCGCTACACCTTCAAGAGTGTTTATACGGAGCAGTACCCCAAGGAGAAGCCGAAACTTGCGGAGCGGTACAAGGGTGCGCCACGTCTGAACAATGACCCCGAAACGGGGGAGACCCTCTGTATTGCCTGCGACTTGTGTGCACAGGCATGTCCTGAAAATCTTATTGTGGTGGGTTCTCAGCGCGATCCGGAGAGTAAGAAGAAGGTGCTGACCCATTATACGTTTGATACCTCGCGCTGTCTCTTTTGTGGACTGTGCCAGGAAGTGTGTCCCACCAATGCCATCGAACTGACCCAGGACTTCGAACTGGCGACCTACAGTCGCAGTTCCATGCTCTGGGATCGGGAGCGCCTGGAGAAAGGTTGGGACCGGATCGAATTCGGCAAGAATTATTTTAAATAAGAACTGATAATTGACAATAGAGCCACTGACATCGGGTCAGGGTTTAGCGGTCAGGGGTCAGGAGTTTGTTATGGAACTTATCCTTTTCTACATATTAGCTGCGATACTGGTCGTCTTTTCCATTCTCACAGTGACCGCACACAGTCCAGTTCGGAGCGCCGTCTACCTGATTTCGGCTCTTTTGGTGATGGCGGGGCTCTTTTTTCTTCTGGAAGCGGAATTCCTGGGGGCCGTCCAGGTGTTGGTGTACGTGGGGGGAATCATGGTGCTTTTCCTGTTTGTCATCATGCTGGTTAACGTGCGAGAGGTGGAAAACCAGCCAAGGGCGAACCGACAATGGCGAACGGCCGTGGTTTTGGGGGTGGTGCTGTCCTGTGAACTCCTCTTTTTTGTGGTTCAAGGCGCCAGCATCTTCTCGACCGAAGGGTTGGAATCGCATCTGATTGTAGACGGACAGACCCTCAATACCGAGTCGGTGGGCAATCTTCTTTTCAGTAAGTATCTTCTACCCTTTGAAATTGCCTCGGTTTTATTGTTGGTGGCCATGGTGGGAGCGGTGGTCTTGACCGTGAAGGAGCGCTAGGCATTATGGTGGAAACCGGCCATTATCTGGTTCTGAGCAGCATCGTGTTCACCATTGGAGTGATCGGTGTGCTGACCAGGCGCAATGTCATCATCATTTTGATGTCGATTGAGCTGATGCTCAATTCCGTCAACCTAAATTTGATTGCCTTTTCCGACCATTTACAGGATGTGTCCGGCCAGGTCTTCGCGGTCTTTGTCATTACCGTGGCGGCGGCCGAGGCGGCCGTGGGACTGGGGATTATTATTGCGCTGTTCAGCAACAAAGAGACGGTCAACGTGGATGAGATCGATCTGATGAAAGGTTAGTGGATGCTCGATTACCTCTGGCTCATTCCCGTTCTTCCTCTGATGGGTTTTGCCGTCAATGGCCTGGTAGGTCTCTGGATGGTGTCTCGGACCGGACGCCCCCAGTCCAAACCCTTTGTCTATTCGGTAGCCTGTGGAAGTGTCTTTCTGTCTCTGCTGTTGTCCCTGGGTTGTTTTTTGGGTCTGCTTCAGCTCGATCCGCATGACCGGATCGTTGAGCACGACGTCTTCACCTGGATAGCCGGAGGGGCGATACAAACCGTGACCGGTGATCTGGCCAACCTTCACGTCACCTGGGGGATGCAGCTCGACCCCCTGTCCGCGGTGATGATTCTGGTGGTCACCGGAATCGGATTTCTGATCCACGTGTATGCCATTGGCTACATGGCTGACGAGGAAGAAGGCTTTTATCGTTTCTTTGCCTACATGAACCTGTTCATGTTCATGATGCTGACCCTGGTGTTGGCCAATAGCTTTCTGGTCCTGTTCGTGGGATGGGAAGGCGTAGGTCTGTGTTCTTACCTTTTGATCGGGTACTACATCCAGAAAAAGAGTGCCGGTGATGCCGCCAAAAAAGCGTTCGTGGTGAACCGTATCGGGGACTTCGCCTTCATCTTAGCGATCATGATGCTGTTTTCTTATTTCGGCACGGTGGATTTCACCGAAGTCTTTGAGGGAGTGGAAGCCATGTTCCCCACCCCGGAATCTGTGTGGGGCCCACTCAGCTGGATCGCCTTGCTCCTTTTTATCGGAGCCACGGGAAAGAGCGCCCAGGTGCCCCTCTATGTATGGTTGCCGGATGCCATGGAAGGGCCGACTCCGGTGAGTGCCTTGATCCATGCCGCTACCATGGTGACGGCCGGAGTGTACATGGTGGCTCGTTCCAGCGCCATTTTCAGTCGAGCCCCCGATGTCATGATGATTGTAGCCGTCGTCGGGATTTTCACGGCCCTGCTGGCTGCCACCATTGCGCTGTTTCAACAT